>CALPNL020000066.1 GCA_943324925.2 Chitinophaga pinensis
AACTCAAATCAATTATATTGTCGCTTTATTCTTAATAGTTTTTGTTTTTTCATGTTCTTCAACTAAACATTTAAATTCCAAAAATACTGTGGCTAATGATTTTGAATCAGAATTACATATTGACAGAAAACATACTAAAAATCCTTTTTTTGAAGAATCTGAAAAAGAAGAAAAATGGGTAGATAGTGTTTACAGTCAAATGACTTTCAATGAAAAAGTAGGACAACTATTTATGGTTGCAGCCTATTCCAATAAAGACTCGATTCATGTAAATTCCATTGAAAAGTTAATTAAAGAGTCTAAAATTGGTGGATTGATATTCTTTCAAGGTGGTCCCGTTCGTCAAGCTAATTTAACTAACCGGTTCCAATCTAAATCAAAATTACCTTTATTTATTGGTATTGATGCGGAATGGGGATTAAGCATGCGATTAGATTCTACTTACAAATATCCATGGAACATGACTCTAGGAGCTATTCGTGATTCTAAATTAATTGAAAAAGTAGGTTCTAAAATGGGTCAAGAAAGCAAAAGATTAGGAATTCATTTTAATTTTGCTCCAGTATTAGATATCAATACCAATCCAAAAAATCCTATTATTGGTTTCCGTTCTTTTGGAGAAAACAAAGAGAATGTAACACAAAGTGCCTTAGCATTAATGAAAGGCTTTCAAAGTCAAGGCGTTTTCTCTACCGGAAAGCATTTTCCAGGACATGGAGATACTGAAGCCGATTCTCATTTATCATTACCTAATGTATCTTTTTCAAAAGAAAGAATTAATGATGTGGAATTTTACCCTTATAAAAAATTATTTAATGAAGGCTTAGCTTCTGTAATGGTTGCCCACTTGAGTGTTCCTAGCTTAGAGCCAAGAATTAATTACCCAACTTCTATTTCCTATAATGTGGTTACCTCTATTTTACAAAATCAATTGGGTTTTGAAGGTTTGGTTTTCACCGATGCACTAAATATGAAAGGGGCTAGTAATTATAAAAAAGAGGATGGTATTGCATTAGCTCCGGGAGATATAGATTTAGAAGCATTTTTAGCGGGTAATGATATTTTATTGTTCTCAGAGAATGTTCCTGCAGCCATTGAGAAAATTTGCATGGCTTATCAAAACGGATTGATTTCAGAGTATAGATTGTCAAAATCAGTAAAGAAAATTCTTAGATATAAATATTTTGCTGGCCTTAATAATTACAAATCGATTCCTATTGAAAATATAATAACTGATATTTATCCAACTTCAAATGATGCTTTACAGTATCAATTATATGAAAATGCAATTACAGTTATAAAAAATAAGAATACTTTATTACCGATAAGAGCTCTTGAAAATAATAAAATAGCTTATGTTAAAATGGGTGATGATACGAATAGTAAATTTGTTTCTACATTAAAAAAATACACAGAAATTACTGAAGTTGCAAGTGACAATATCGATAGTTTAAATGTTAAACTAAGTAATTACAATACGGTTATCGTTGGTTTTCACAAATCAGATAAAGCCTGGAAAAAACAAGATTTTACAGAAACAGAATTACTTTGGTTACAAGAAATTGCTAAGAAAAACAAGGTAATTTTAGATGTTTTTACCAAACCCTATTCGTTGTTACCCATTGTAAATTTTGATGAAATTGAATCGGTGGTTGTATCCTATCAAAATAGTGATATTTCTCAAGAAGTTTCCGCAGAATTAATATTCGGAGCAATTGAAGCTAAAGGGAAGTTACCAGTTTCAATAGGGAATATTTTTAAAGTTAATGAAGGTTTGTCAACCGAAAAGTTAAATAGATTAGGATTTTCAACTCCTGATAATGTGGGAATGAATCCTGAAATACTTTCTAAAATTGATGCTTTGGCAAATAAAGCAATTGATAATAAAATGACTCCAGGATTACAAATTCTGGTTGCTAAAAAGGGGAAAGTGATATACCAGAAAGCCTTTGGTTATCATACCTACGAAAACCTTCAAAAAGTTGTAAATACTGATGTATACGATGTAGCTTCGATGACCAAAATTATTTCTACTCTTCCAAATGTAATGCAATTGTACGATAGAAATAAAGTGAATCTAGATTCAAAATTGGGAGATATGTTGCCAATATTTAAGAATTCTGATAAAGCAGCAATATCCTTCAAAAATTTACTTTCTCATTTTGCAGGGTTTCAAGCTTGGATCCCCTTTTACAAAGCAACATTAGATAGTTCCAAAGTGCCTTTATCTAAATATTACAGTAAAATAAGTAATGATCAATTTTCTAAAAAGGTGGCAGACAGTCTATATATGAGAAATGATTATCACGATACCATTATGAAAATGATTGTAGATAGTAAGTTGTCATTGAAAAAAGAATACAAGTACAGTGATTTCACCTTCATCATTTTGAAAGATTTTTTGGAAAAAATGACGGGTAAAAAATTAGATGAATTAAGTACAACTAATTTTTATAATTCACTTGGTATGAATAATACTTTGTATAATCCACTGAATAAATTTGATAAAAGTCAAATTCCTCCAACAGAAATCGACTCTTATTTTAGACACCAACAAATTCAAGGTTATGTGCATGATATGGCAGCAGCAATGGATGGCGGAGTAGGCGGTCATGCAGGTATCTTTTCTAATTCCATGGATGTTGCTAAAATGATGCAGCTGTTTTTGCAAAAAGGAAATTATGGTGATGTTAACTATTTTTCTTCAAAAACATTTGATGATTTTAATACCTGTCATTTTTGCAATGAAGGGAATAGGAGAGGACTAGGTTTTGATAAACCACAACTATCAGGACCAGGCCCAACTTGTGGTTGCGTCCCAATGATTAGCTTCGGGCATACCGGTTTTACAGGGACTATTGCTTGGGCTGATCCTGAGAATGAAATAGTTTATGTGTTTTTATCCAACAGAACTTTTCCTGATAGTGCTATAAATAAATTATCCAAAGAGAATATTCGAGAAGATATTCAAAAGGTAATTTATGAGGCCATTGTTAAATAATTTTTATTTATTTAACGAAAGTTTATTTATTTCCTATCCGATTTTTGTTACTTTCGTTTCACTAAATTTTATCGATGAAAATAGCTATAGTTTGTTATCCAACATTTGGCGGAAGTGGAGTAGTTGCAACTGAATTAGGATTGGAGTTGGCAAGACGAGGACACGAAATTCATTTTATTACTTACAGTCAACCCGTACGATTAGAGCTTTTAAATGCCAATGTTCATTACCATGAAGTGAACGTACCAGAATATCCATTATTTCATTATCAACCCTATGAATTGGCTTTGTCAAGCAAATTAGTTGATATGGTAAAACTCCATAAAATTGATTTACTACACGTTCATTATGCCATCCCTCATGCGTATGCAGGATATATGGCAAAGCAAATGTTGAAATCGGAAGGTATTAAAATTCCAATGGTAACTACTCTTCATGGAACTGATATTACCCTGGTGGGAAAACATCCTTTTTATAAAACTGCTGTTACTTTTAGTATCAATAAGTCGGATGTGGTTACTTCAGTTTCTCAAAATTTAAAAGAAGAAACCTATTCTTTATTCGATATAAAAAAAGACATTCATGTTATCCCAAATTTTATTGAATTAGATAAAATAAAAAACGTTTCTAAGATAGCTAGCAACCGATTGGTAATGGCGAATGAAAATGAGAGAATTATTACTCACATTAGTAATTTCAGAAAGGTAAAGCGCATTCCAGATGTGATTGAAATTTTTTATAAAATTCAACAGAAAATACCATCTAAGCTAATGATGGTAGGTGACGGCCCTGAAAAAGAAATTGCTGAAAGTTTGTGTTATAAATTAGGAATTTCAGATAAGGTAATCTTTTTTGGAAACAGTAATGAAATAGATAAAATATTAAGTTTCACCGATTTATTCCTTCTACCCTCTGAAACGGAGAGTTTTGGATTGGCTGCGTTGGAAGCAATGGCTTGGGGTGTTCCAGTTATTTCTAGTAATACAGGCGGACTTCCGGAAGTAAATTTTGATGGAATTTCTGGCTATTTAAGCGAAGTTGGAAATACAGATGAAATGGCTCAAAATGCCATCAAAATTTTAGATAATGAAAAAACTTTATTGGAATTTAAATCAAATGCCTCAAATACCGCGACACAGTTTGATATTAAGAAAATAGTCACTTTATATGAAAATTTATATGTTGACGTTATTAATAAAAATAGTTAAATTAGAATTTATATCGAAGACCTAAAGCGATATCTGTTCCAAAACTATTTTCAAAATAGCCATTTCCGCCAATTTCAGGTCTTAAATCTAATGATACTTGTAAAGGAAAGTCAAAGTTATATTCAATTCCAATATCGCCAGCTGCAAAAATAAAAGTACCGTTATCTCCATTGGGAGTGCTATTTGAAAAGCTTCCTAAACCTCCACCAACACCTGCATACCAGTTAAAACTTTGTTCAATTGGCCAAACCCATTGGTACAAACCATTTAATTTGATAGCACTCACACTGTTACTACTTCTCCAACCCAAATTAAATTCTGCTCTATTTTCAGAGTTTAATTTCATTTGATAGGAAATTTCTGTTCCAAAACCTCTATTAGAGCCTAATCGTAAACCAATAGCATGATCGGAAATATCTTGTGCAGATAAAGAAAAAATACCCAATAAAAATAACGAACAAACAAATAGATTTTTCATAAGTGATAAATTAAGATTACAAATTCATAACGCAACACTTTGAGAGCTATTGTGTTTTATATATTATTTTTAATTACTTACAACATAGGCTTGTAAAAATTCTTCCTGAGTTTGGTTTCCAGAAGTTGGTAATGGAAGGGTAATTCCTGTTGGAAGTGCATTTAAACGGTAGTTTATTGTTGTATTTGTGTACACATTTCCAATATTTTTTGAGTAATATTGAAAAGAGGTTACCACATCTTGAGGATCTAAAATACTCACTACAACCGGAAACGGAATACCAGCAACTGATAAAGTAGTCGTTACTTTAGCATTTAATATCGTTTTTATTTTTTTAACATCAGTATAAACACGTCCATTAGAAGAATAAGTCGGTAAAGATTCTATATTGGTTGTCTTTAAAGTATAATTAATGACCAACGGGTAATTTCCAACGGTTTGATTTATAACACCTGAAACACTTCCTAATTCTTGGTTGTCGGTTGCATTCTCTTGGAAAATAACATAATCACTTAGAGATAAATTAATTGGTAAACCAGCACCAAAATCAAAACCTACTGTACCAGTTAATAATAATTTCAAACCATCAATTCGCACCGCATTTTTATTCATTGAATTCGAAAAGAAACCGATTGGGGTAGTTCTAGTTTTAAATTTTTTATAAACTTTAGTATTTATGGTGGTATCATTTGAGACATATAAAGAATCAGTTTGAGTAACCGCATTGGTTAAAACTCTATATTTCCAATAATTTCTGAGTGCCAATGGGAAATAATTAGTTTGCAATGATGGACTACTTCCAGCATCAGAATCAGAAGAACAAGAAAAGAGCAATATTAATACTGCAAACGATAATAGAAATTTAATTTTCATAATTGGATTTCAAATATTTATAATGCTAAAGTATAAAAAAAAACTATAATTATTAAAAATTAATATTTTAGGTTTCAAATTATATAACTTATATTTGTTAAAAATCGAATAAATAAATGGCTGGTAATACTTTTGGAAAACTCTTTAAACTAACTACTTTTGGAGAATCTCATGGGGAGGCTTTAGGTGGAATTATAGAAGGTTGTCCTCCAGGGATCGAGTTGGATTTCGACGCGATTAAACTCGAAATTTCCCGACGTAAACCAGGCCAGTCTTCAATTGTAACCCAAAGAAAAGAAGAGGACAATGTTCAATTTATGTCCGGAATATTTGAAGGCAAAACTACAGGAACCTCAATAGGGTTTTTAATTCCGAACAACAATCAAAAATCACAAGATTATTCTGATATAAAAAACACCTATCGACCAAGTCACGCTGATTATGTTTATGAAAAAAAATATGGAATTCGTGATTATCGTGGTGGCGGACGAAGTTCAGCTCGTGAAACAGCAAGTAGAGTAGTAGCTGGTGCAATTGCCAAACAGATTATTCCAACTATAAAAATAAATGCTTTTGTCTCCTCTGTTGGTGATATTTATTTAAACAAACCCTATCAAGACTTAGATTTTTCAAAAATTGAATCCAACCCTGTTCGTTGTCCAGATTCTGAAACAGCGATAAAAATGGAACAATTAATTCGCGATATCAAAAAAGACGGGGATACCGTTGGAGGAACAATTACTTGTGTTTTGCAAAATGTTCCAATTGGTTTAGGCGAACCCGTTTTTGATAAATTACACGCCGATTTAGGCAAAGCGATGCTCTCAATTAATGCCGTTAAAGGTTTTGAATATGGAAGTGGTTTTTGTGGAGCTCAAATGAAAGGAAGCGATCATAATGATTTATATCATCCTGATGGTACAACCAAAACCAATTTATCGGGCGGTATTCAAGGTGGAATCTCTAATGGAATGGATATTTATTTTAGGGTGGCATTCAAGCCAGTTGCCACATTAATTCAGAAACAAGAAGTTTTAGACAATAAAGGAAATATAGTTGAATTACAGGGTAAAGGACGTCATGATCCTTGTGTGCTTCCCCGCGCAGTTCCTATCGTAGAAGCTATGGCTGCATTGGTTTTAGCGGATTTCTATTTGTTAAATAAAATTTATAATCAATAATACAACCAACTTTAAATGCAAGAAACATCAAAACAATCCTTGAAAAATAATTTGACTTTCCAAATTCTAATTGCCATGTTATTGGGAGGAATTCTTGGAATTTTTATTCATAATAATCTTTCGGCCGAAGGAGCAAAAGAATTTAGTGGTTATATAAAATTGTTAGCGACTGTATTTATTCGTTTGGTACAAATGATAATTTCACCTTTAGTATTTTCAACATTAGTAGTTGGAATTGCTAAATTGGGTGATATTAAAGCTGTAGGAAGGATTGGGGGTAAAGCAATGGGGTGGTTTTTCACCGCTTCTTTCGTATCCTTATTAATAGGGATGTTTTGGGTAAATGTTTTAACTCCAGGTGATGGTTTAAATTTATCCAATATCGATTTAAATACTGCTAGTGAAGTGACTGAAAAAACTCAGGTTTTTTCTGCGCAAAATTTTATTGAACACATAATTCCAAAAAGTATAGTTGAAGCAATGGCAGGTAATGAAATACTTCAAATTGTAATTTTCTCTATCTTTTTTGGATTAGCAGCAGCTGCAATTGGAGACAATTCTAAACCAGTTGTAAATGCTTTGGATAAATTATCCCACATCGTTTTAAAAATGGTAAATTATGTAATGAAATTTGCGCCAATTGGAGTCTTTGGCGCTATTGCTGGAGTATTTGCAATTAGAGATTTTGGTGATTTATTAATGACCTATGCTAAATTCTTTGGTTCGTTTCTCGTAGGTATTTCAACCCTTTGGGTAATTTTGGTTGCTGTTGGATTTATTTTCTTGAAATCAAAAATGAGTATATTATTAAAACGTATAATAAGTCCAATTGTAATTGCATTTAGTACCACAAGTTCAGAAGCTGTATTTCCAAAACTAACTGAAGAATTAGAACGTTTTGGTGTTAAAGATAGAATTGTATCTTTCATGCTCCCTTTAGGTTACTCTTTCAATCTTGATGGTAGTATGATGTATATGACTTTTGCCAGTATTTTCATCGCTCAAGCTTATGGAATACACTTAGATTTACCCACACAGTTTACCATGCTTTTTGTATTAATGCTTACCAGTAAAGGAATTGCAGGAGTTCCAAGAGCTAGCTTAGTAGTAGTGGCTGCTACTTGTGGTATGTTTAAAATTCCAATTGAAGGGATTGCCTTGATCCTCCCAATTGATCATTTTTGCGATATGTTTAGAAGCGGAACTAATGTTTTAGGGAATGCTTTGGCTACTTCAGTAGTGGGTAAATGGGAAAAAGAAGAATAAAATTATTCATTTATGCCTTTTTTGTTTAAGTTTTTTTTATATTTGTTTAATCTTTAACATTTTAAACTTTTATTTATGAAAAAAATTTTACTATTTATTACATTAACATTGTCAATTCAATGCATTAATGCTCAAGTTTTAGAATCTGATAATTTTACAGCTTTGACTGTTGGTAATATTGGAAGTGATTTAACTGGTGCGGCAGTTGGTCAAGGAGGTTGGTATATCTACCAAGGATTAACCACAGATTACCAAGTAGTTTCTAAACCAGCACCTTATGGAAATGTACTTCAATTAACAGGAGAGGCTACATCATCCACCGCAGCTACTACAACTCGTTACATTAACAAAGTAAATCTTGCTACCAACTGGGGAACTCGCACTGCGGGTAATAACATTCTTGAAGTTGAGTTTGATTTAAATACGGGTGCTCTTTCTGCAAGTAAAAATACTTTCCAATGTCGTTTATATAGTGATTTAGGATTAACTCTTTCAGGAATCTATTTAGATAAAAATTATTCAACTACGGCTGCTCCAACTGTTTTGTTTCCAAATTCATTACGTGGTTTGGCTAGATATACTTCAGGAACAACAACTGGTGCTTATTCTTTTGGATTAGGGCCTGATGCTACAAATCCAAACTTGGTGTTTCCAGATAATACTTGGATTAGAGTAGGTTTCAGTTTTAACCAAACAACAGGTGAAGTAAAGTGGAAAGGACCATCTTTAAATGGTTTTATTATTGGAGCAGGAACTGGTTTAATACCTGGTGAAATCGACTTTTTAGTAACTACTGCAGCAGGAAACACTGTAGCTGCGACTGCTTTCATTGATAATTATGTTGCTAGAGCGTCATCTACGGATACTTTATTAGAAGTTGAAACTAAAACTAGAACGGTACTTGTATCAACTTACCCAAATCCAACAATTGATATAATTAATGTATATAATTCTAATAATTTAGATTTGGATAATTATAATATAATTGATTTAAAAGGAACAGTTGTAAAATCAGGTGTTTTAAATAATTCATTAGAACAAAAAATCAATGTTTCAGAACTACCTCAAGGTGTTTACATGTTGAATTTCAATACCACAGATAAAAATACAGTTACTAAAAAGATCATTAAAAACTAATCAAATTAGTTTCAAATAAAAAACTCCTCAAGCAATTGAGGAGTTTTTTTTATTATAAAAATTTAGATTTTATTTCATCGGTAGGAATCATACAACTTTCTTTTTGCCCATACCATAAATAACGATTTTTAGCAATATAATCATAAAGTAAGTTTCGTAACCCATTTGGAATTATTTTGAATATTGTGCCTAAATGAAAAAATCCACCTAAATCTCTTGCAATTTCAATAGCTGCAGCTGATTTATAGAAATAGGATATCCCAGGTTCATATAAAATCACACTATCAATATGTTTAGAATGCAATCCAAT
>CALPNL020000067.1 GCA_943324925.2 Chitinophaga pinensis
GCTAGATTTTCTAACAAATCCCAAAACCTCCAAAGCAGATAACGCTTCATCTTTATTTGTATTGTTTTGTATCATAGAAACTTCGTCTAAATCATACAATTTTAACACTTTATCCTTTAAATCTAATAGTACTCTTTGGGCTGTTTTACTTCCTATACCCTTAATTGACTGAATAGTAGCAAGGTCACCAGAAGCAATTGCCTCAATAATTTGTTTTGGTTCTAATGAAGAAAGCATCGTTCTGGCAATACTTGCGCCAATACCAGAAACGGAAAGCAACATTTTAAAAATCTCACGTTCTGATTTTTCAACAAATCCGAAAAGAGTTTGAGAATCTTCTTTTATTTGAAGATAGGTAAACAGTTTTATAGCATCCGAATTTGGTAATAGAGAATAAGTGTGTAATGAAATGTTTACATGGTAACCCACCCCGTTACAATCTATAATGACTTCAGTTGGATTTTTCTCTACTAATTTTCCTTGTAAGTGTGCTATCATTTTATAAAGTAATTTCCAAATATAAGAAAAATCTTCTATACTATATTTGCTAATGTTTTAATTAAATCTGGTGATTATTCGAATTACTTTAATCTATTTCTCTTTTCCTTTTCTTGAGCATCAACTACTGCTACCGCTACCATGTTTACCATTTCCTCTACACTAGCACCCAATTGGAAAATGTGAACTGGTTTGTCCATTCCCAACATAATTGGTCCAATAGAATCTACTTTGTAAAGTTCTTTAAGTAATTTATAAGTGATATTCGCCGATTCCAAATTTGGAAATATTAAGGTGTTTACCTTTTTTCCTGCTAGTTTAGAAAAAGGGAATTTATTTTTTAGCATCTCTGAATTTAATGCAAAATCAGCTTGAATTTCTCCATCTACTTGAAGTTCAGGGTGGTTTTCATGTAAAAATTTCACTGCATCTCTAACTTTATTAGTACTAGGATTAGACGAAGAACCAAAATTTGAAAATGAAATCATCGCAATTACAGGTTCAATACCAAACATTCGAACAGTTTTAGCGGTCATCAATGCAATTTTTGCTAAATCATCAGCAGACGGATTAGGGTTAATTGCGGTATCCGATAAAAACATTGGCCCACGATTGGTCATCATCATATTGGTTGTGGCAACTAATGAAATCCCTGGGGCTTTATCAATTAATTGTAAAATTGGTTTTATAACAGAGGCATAACTCCTAGAGTAACCTGAAACCATGGCATCAGCATGCCCTTGATTGACCATCATTGCAGCAAAATAATTTCGCTCCCGCATCCATTTTTGAGAGTCTAAAAGAGATATTCCACGTCTTTGTCTTGAATTCCAAAAAATGTCAGCATAATCATTTCTTCTTTTATCTTCTTCCTTAGTTTTTGGATCATAGATCGGAACTTCAGCAAGGAATCCTATTTCTTCTTTTAACTCTAATATAATTTCTTTGTTTCCCAATAATATTGGAAAAGCAATATTATCTTCAAATGCAATTTGAGCTGCTTTTAAAACATCCAGGTGATCCGCTTCCGCAAATACCACTCTTTTAGGTTCTGTTTTGGCTCTATTAGCAAGCAATCGAACCATTTTATTATCAGATCCTAATCGGTCTAATAATTCCTCTTCGTATTTCTGCCAATCTAATATTGGATTTAATGCCACTCCCGATTCCATTGCAGCTTTGGCTACCGCAGGGGCCACTGTAGAAATTAATCTAGGATCAAATGGTTTTGGGATAATATAATCTCGTCCAAAAATCAGTTTTGTTTCTCCATAAGCAATATTTACTTGTTCTGGAACCGACTCTTTTGCTAATGCTGCTAATGCTTTTACAGCAGCCATTTTCATAGCTTCGTTTATTTTAGTAGCACGAACATCTAAAGCACCTCTAAAGATATAAGGAAATCCAAGTACATTATTTACCTGGTTTGGATTGTCCGACCTTCCAGTAGCCATAATTATATCTTTTCGAGTAGAAATCGCTAAGTCATAATCAATTTCAGGAATTGGATTGGCCATTGCAAAAACAATCGGATCTTTAGCCATTCCAAGCAACATATCTGGTGATAATATATTTCCTGCAGATAGTCCTAAAAATACATCAGCACCTGAAAGCGCCTCTTTTAGAGTAGTGTTTTTCGAACCGTGAGAATATCTTTTTTGTAAGTCTGATAAATCTGTTCTATCACTTGATAACACACCCTCTTTATCAAACATGATAATATTTTCGGGTTTTACTCCCAATAAAACATATAAATTGGCACACGCCAATGCTGCAGAACCCGCTCCGGAAATAACAATTTTAACTTTATCAACTTTTTTCTTAGCTAATTCTAATGCGTTCAATAAGGCCGCAGACGAAATAATTGCAGTTCCATGTTGATCGTCATGCATCACTGGAATATTTAATTCTTCTACCAAACGTCTTTCAATTTCAAAAGATTCTGGTGCTTTAATATCCTCTAAATTTATTCCTCCAAAAGTGGGTGCTATGTTCTTAACTGTGGCAATAAATGCATCAATGTCTTTGGTGTCCACCTCAATATCAAAGACATCTATGTCGGCAAATATTTTAAACAACAATGCTTTTCCTTCCATCACGGGTTTTGATGCTTCCGGACCAATATCTCCCAATCCTAAAACGGCAGTTCCATTGGTGATTACTGCAACTAAATTTCCTTTGGAAGTATACTTATAAACATTGTTAACGTCTTTGGCAATTTCTAAACAAGGCTCAGCTACTCCGGGAGAGTAGGCTAAAGATAAATCTCTTTGAGTTGCATATTTTTTGGTAGGTACCACTTGGATTTTTCCAGGTGTAGGTTTCGCGTGATAAAGTAGTGCTTCTCTTCTTTTATTGTAATTATCCATTTCAATGTTAATTTTTCAAGACAAAGATAAAAGTTAGAATTGAATTACAACCTCTTTACAGCGTTTAGTTTTATTAAAATTCAGTAAAATAATGGTTAAATCGGCTACGAAAAATTCATAATAATAATTACTTAATAAAATTGATATTCCTTTTTAATCCTTCAAATTTTGTTCTTTTAACTGCTGAATTTTTGAAAACTGTTTTAAAAGTTTCTTCTGTAATTTCTTCCCAGTCTTTTTTGGTCATTGACAAAATTTCAGGGTTTGGATTAAAAAGGGGTTCGCTATGTGGTTTTGAAAATTTATTCCAAGGACAAACGTCCTGACAAATATCACATCCGAAAGCCCAATCATCAAATTTGCCTTTCATTTCAACAGGAATATTATCTTTCAATTCGATAGTGAAATAGGAAATACATTTACTACCATCAACAATATATGGAGCAACAATCGCTTCTGTAGGACACGAATCAATGCAAGCGGTGCAGGTTCCACAATGATCAGTAGTTGCGTGATCGTATTCTAGTTCGAGATCAATTATAAGTTCCGCGATAAAATAAAAAGAACCAACTTGCTGGGTCAATAAATTACTATTTTTCCCAATCCATCCTAAGCCACTTTTGGCCGCCCAAGCTTTGTCTAAAATTGGTGCAGAATCAACGAAAGCTCGGCCATCAACAGCGCCTATATTTTCTTGAATTGAGAATAATAATACCTTCAGTTTTTCTTTAATTACGGAATGATAATCTTGTCCGTAGGCGTATTTTGAAATTTTATAACTATCTTGATTTTGAATTTCTGAGGGATAATAATTCAGTAATAATGAGACCACACTTTTGGCTCCATCTACCAATAATGTTGGATTGAGGCGTTTGTCAAAATTGTTTTCCATATAGGACATTTGTCCGTGCTGGTTTTTGTTCAACCAATTTTCTAATCTTGGTGCTTCTTGTTCTAAAAAGCCCGCTTTGGATATACCACAAGACAAAAACCCGAGGCGCTTAGCTTCGGATTTTATAAATAAAGAATATTTTGATTTTGATTCTATAGGTTGAATTAAATTAAAAGAGTCCTCCTTGAATATTGCCTTTTATTTTACCTAAATGCTTGTAGGCTTTTTCGGTAACTTCTCTTCCTCTTGGCGTTCTCATGATAAAGCCTTCTTGTATTAAAAAGGGCTCATATACTTCTTCGATTGTTTCGCTACTTTCAGATACAGCTGTGGCCAATGTTGATAAACCTACTGGTCCACCTTTGAATTTATCGATGATAGTATTCAATATTTTATTGTCCATTTCATCTAATCCGTGGGCATCAACGTTGAGTGCTTTTAGTGAATATCTTGCAATTTCAATATCGATACTTCCGTTTCCTTTTATTTGCGCAAAATCTCGAACGCGGCGTAAAAGTGAGTTGGCAATTCTTGGTGTGCCCCTACTTCTTCCAGCAATTTCTATTGCCGCTTCCATAGTAATTGGCATTTTTAAAATGGAAGAACTTCTTTCAACAATTGTGGTTAAAAGCTCGGTGGTGTAATATTGTAAACGACTTTGGATTCCAAAACGAGCTCTCATCGGAGCCGTTAATAATCCTGAACGAGTAGTAGCGCCAACTAAAGTAAATGGGTTTAAATTGATTTGAACTGAACGAGCGTTTGGTCCTGATTCAATCATAATATCAATTTTAAAATCTTCCATTGCTGAATATAAATATTCTTCAACTATCGGACTTAAACGATGGATTTCATCGATAAATAATACATCTCTTTCATCAAGATTGGTCAATAAACCTGCTAAATCACCAGGTTTATCTAAAACTGGCCCTGAAGTAATTTTTATTCCTACCCCTAACTCATTGGCTAAAATATTAGCTAAAGTAGTTTTTCCTAATCCCGGAGGTCCATGAAAAAGGGTATGATCTAACGCTTCATTTCTTTGATTTGCCGCTTCAACAAAAACTTTAAGATTTTCTAATATTTGATCTTGACCGGCAAAATCATCAAAAGATAGCGGTCTTAATCTTTTTTCAAGATCCAGTTCTTCCGGATTAAAATTTTGATTGGTAGGGTCTAGGTTTTCGTTCATATTACAAATATAGGAAAGTTATAGGCAAATAAAAATGCCTTTCATTCCGAAGTTTCGGGAGAAAGGCATTTTATATTATTTATTTAATTTTTAGTGATGTAACACTTCTTCTCCTTCTTTCATAGGAACGTTTTGAGGAACAAAATCATCATCGTGACCTGGCTTACTATAATCGTAAGGCCATCTATGTACATGAGGAATTTCACCAGGCCAGTTTCCGTGAATATGTTCAACTGGCGCAGTCCATTCTAATGTGTTAGATTTCCAAGGATTTTGTTCTGATTTCTTACCGTAGAAAATACTACTAAAGAAATTGTATAAGAAAACCAATTGAAATACACCCCCGATTAAAGCAAAAGTGGTAATTAAAACGTTTACGTTTTGTAAATCGTCAAATAATGGGAAGTTCGTGTTGGTGTAATAACGTCTTGGCAAACCAGCCATTCCGATAAAGTGCATTGGAAAGAAAACTCCATAAGCACAAATTGCAGTTACCCAAAAGTGAACATACCCTAAATTCTTATTCAACATTCTACCGAACATTTTTGGAAACCAGTGATAGATTCCAGCAAACATACCGTAAAGTGCAGATATACCCATTACTAAGTGGAAGTGAGCTACAACGAAATAAGTATCGTGAACATTAATATCCAGTGTACTATCTCCAAGAATAATTCCTGTTAAACCACCAGTAATAAATGTAGAAACCAATCCGATTGAGAATAACATTGCAGGGTTTAATTGCAAGTTACCTTTCCAGAGTGTCGTGATATAGTTGAATGCTTTTACAGCAGATGGAATTGCAATTAATAACGTTGTAAAGGTAAACACCGATCCTAAGAATGGATTCATTCCTGAGATAAACATGTGGTGACCCCAAACGATAGTTGATAAAAATGCAATTGCAAGAATTGACATAATCATCGCTCTATAACCAAAAATTGGTTTACGAGAGTTGGTTGCAATAACCTCAGAAGTGATTCCTAAAGCAGGTAACAATACGATATAAACTTCAGGGTGTCCTAAGAACCAAAATAAATGTTCGAATAATACTGGCGAACCGCCTTGATTGTGTAAAACTTCACCAGCTATATAAATATCTGACAAGAAGAAAGAAGTACCAAAACTTCTATCCATAATTAATAATAACGCTGCAGATAATAAAACTGGGAATGAAATGATCCCGATAATTGCAGTAACAAAGAAAGCCCAAATAGTAAGTGGCAATCTTGTCATTGACATTCCTTTAGTTCTAAGATTGATAACCGTAACTACATAGTTCAAAGATCCCAATAATGAAGAGGCTATGAAAATAGCCATAGAAATTAACCAAAGTGTCATTCCCATTCCTGATCCGGGAATTGCTTGTGGAAGTGCACTTAAAGGCGGATAAATAGTCCAACCCGCTGATGCTGGTCCAGCTTCTACAAATAATGAAGAAATCATAATTACACTTGAAAGGAAGAACAACCAATACGATATCATATTTAAGACACCTGAGGCCATATCTCGAGCCCCAATTTGAAGTGGTATCAAGAGGTTACTAAACGTTCCACTCAGGGCAGCCGTTAATACAAAGAACACCATTATGGTTCCGTGAATAGTAACTAAAGCCAAGTAGATATCGTTTGTCATTACCCCATTTGGAGCGAATTTTTCTCCTAAAAAGAAGCTAAATACTTTGAATGATTCTTCTGGCCAAGCCAATTGCATTCTGAAAAGCATAGATAAACCCACACCGATAACTCCCATTACAATACCTGATATAAGATACTGCTTAGCAATCATTTTATGATCAATACTAAAGATATACTTGGTTATAAAAGTATCTTTATGGTGGTGTTCGTGTTCGTGATCGTGTTCTAAATCGTGTCCGTGACCTTCTGCTGACATATTCGTTTACTTTAAATTATAATATTATTTCATGGCAACTTTTACCTCTTTTACAGGGGTAATTACTGCGGTATCTTTTACATTAGCTTCTGTTTTTACTCCTTCTGCAGGTGCTTGACTCGCTAATTTTTCTGCTTTAACTTCTTGAGTAACTGTAGTTTGTTTTTTCAACCATTTAGCATAGTCTTCTGGAGTATCAACTACAATTTTCATTTGCATGTTGTAGTGAGAGGCTCCACAAATTTTGTTACAAAGCAATAAGAAATCAAATTCATATGGGTCTAAAGCAGTTTCACCTTTAGCTACTAATTCAGCACTTTTTTTAGTTCGAATTGCGTTGATATTAGCCACTTTAGCCACCATGTAAGGCAACTCTCTATATTCTGCTGTAGTATAAGTTGGCTCGAATGCAAATTCGGTAACCATTCCAGGAACACAGTTCATCTGCGCCCTAAAATACGGCATGTAAGCTGAGTGCAAAACGTCTTGAGAACGCATTTTAAAATGTATTTTTTTACCTTTTGGAATGTGTAACTCTTTAGAAACTACATCATCATTAGCGTAAGGATCTTCAACATCAACACCTAAAGTGTTTACTCCTTCAATGTATCTTACATTTGCTTTTCCAAGAACATTATCATTACCCGCATAACGCGCAGTCCAGTTGAACTGTTGTGCATATAATTCTATTGTTACGGTATCTTCTTCGTCTTCAATAAACATAATATTGGTCCAAGCATACAATCCGAAAAGGATCAAACCAGCCAATACAATGGCAGGGATCACTGACCAAATTACCTCTAACTTATTATTATCTGCAAAATACAAAGCTTTATTCCCTTTTTTACCTCTGTATTTAAAAGCAAAATAGTGTAATAATACTTGTGTTACTGCTTGAACAATAAAAATCAATACCCAAGTAACGTTCATTAAATCATCGATTAATGGTCCATGAACAGAAGCAGGTGTATGTAAAACTAGTGGTCCCCAAACAATCAATCCGTATATTGTAAAAATATAGATGAAAGCTAAAAACCCAAACATTAAATACCCTTGTGTGTTATTATCTTTGTCATCTGCAACTTGAGTATTATTCTTGTATTCACCTACTTGAGATAAATCGAATATCTTGGTCAATTGCCACAATGCAATAGCTAATAAAACTAAAACTATAATTACCAACAAACTTGTCATCTGTTTACTTCTTTAAATATTAATAATGAAAATGTTTACTTTCTTCAATGAAAGGATTTCTCTTAGGTACTAAAGGTGCTTTAGTTAATGCAGTAAATACTACATAAAGGAACAATCCAAGGAAGAACAATACCGAACTAATTTCTGGAATACCAATGAACCATTGATCACCTACAGATGATGGCATTATCATATTGAAGAAATCAACATAGTGACCTAATAATATAACTGTTCCAGCCATAACTAATACCCATGAAATTCTCTTGAAATCAGTATTGATTAAAATTAATAATGGGAATAAGAAGTTCATGGCAACCGCTCCAAAGAATGGAAGATTGTACAATTCAATTCTTGTTACGAAGTAAGTTACTTCTTCTGGAATATTAGAATACCAAATCAACATGAATTGTGAGAACCATAAGTAAGTCCAGAACACACTGAAACCAAACATAAATTTAGCTAAATCATGAATGTGGCTAGAATTAACGTGTTCTAAATATCCTTTTGATTTTAAGTATAAGGTAACCATACATATTGTAGTAATTCCACTTACAAAGAAACTTGCAAATACATACCATCCAAATAGGGTACTAGACCAGTGCGGATCAATAGACATAATCCAATCCCAAGACATGATAGACTCTGAAACGATAAAGAATACTAAGAACATCGCTGAGATATTGAAATTCTTTTTGTAGAAGCTATTATCAGATGCTTCGTCTTGAGCTAAGCAATTTTTTCTTGAGAAATAACGGTAAGCATTCCAACCTAACAAGAATACAGCTGCTCTAATGATCCAAAACGGAAAGTTCAAATATCCTGATTTGTTAGCGATAATTTTATCAGTTGCTACTACTTCAGGATCCAACCAAATGAATAAGTGGTTGAAGTGTAGTCCACATAAAATTAAGAATACAAAAAGAAAAATGGAACCTATTGGCAAATAAGCTGTAATTCCTTGCATCACTCTAAATAATAAAGGCGACCATCCTGATTGAGCTACTTGTTGAATGGCATAAAATACTAAAACTCCTAAAGAAATTAGCATAAAGAAAATACAAGCTACATAAAATGCTGCCCAAGGCTTGTTTTGCAATTGGTGCAATACATGCTCTAAATGTTCTTTGTGTTTTTCAGCAGCAACAGCAGAATTCTCTTCAACAGCGTGTGCTTCGTGAGCGTTACTTCCTCCTTCGTGATGTGTTTCAGCTGAAAGTAATGTTTCAACTTCTTGAATATCCTTTGGTGCAGTTAAAAAACCATAACCTATTCCAAGTGCTCCTAGAAGTATTAGAATTAGAGAGAATGTTTTTAATTTACTTGAAAATGTGTACATATCTATAAAGATGATTTTGTTCTACAATTATAATTCGCTTTTAAGTTTCATTAC
>CALPNL020000068.1 GCA_943324925.2 Chitinophaga pinensis
ATGTAGTAGTTTGGGGGAATCATAAAAATATTAAAGGAAGCTCCGACTTATTTGGAGTGGAGTTTCCAAATAAAATTCATGATAATTTTAAAAACTACCAAGACACTATTTTATTGGTAGACAAAGGGGAAAAACAAGTTTCAAGCACAATTGGTCACGATTTAATGCACGGACATCCATTTGCTGAAAAGCGATTTGCTCAAGCTCATGAAAATTTAGATGCTTTAATTAAAATATTTGAAAGTGGAGATTTAAAAGAATTTATCAAAATTGTGGAGAGTGAAGCGCTAACCCTACATGCCATGATGATGACTTCACTTCCCTATTTTATCTTAATGAAACCTAATACATTAGAGATAATTAACGCAATTTGGAAATTCAGAAATAAAACTCAAATTCCAGTTTGTTTCACTTTAGATGCCGGCGCCAATGTGCATGTGCTCTACCCTGAAGACGTAAAAGAGGAAGTTTTAACATTTATTAAGAACAATTTAGTTGGCTATTGTCAAAATGGTCAGTACATTTGCGATGAAATTGGATTTGGAGCAACCAAAATATAAACTATGAAAGGACCATTATTTTATTCTAAAATATTACTTTTTGGTGAATACGGAATTATTCAGGACTCCAAAGGCCTATCGATTCCTTATAACTTTTATAACGGGGCGCTAAAAACTGACAAAATTTCTTCCGAAGAAGCAAAGAAATCAAATGATAATTTGAAACGTTTTGTAACTTATTTGGAAACTCTTCAAACGGAACAACCTGAATTAGTAACTTTTGACTTATTGACCTTAAAAAACAATGTGGATAGCGGGATGTATTTTGATTCTAGTATTCCTCAAGGTTACGGTGTAGGTAGTAGCGGGGCATTAGTAGCTGCTATCTATGATAGATATGCACAAAATAAAATAACCGTTTTAGAGAATTTAACACGTGAAAAATTGCTTAATTTAAAGCTTATTTTCTCCCAAATGGAATCCTTTTTTCACGGGAAAAGTTCTGGTTTAGACCCTTTAAATAGTTATTTGAGTATTCCAATTTTAATAAATTCTAAAGACAATATTGAGGCAACAGGTATTCCAACACAAAGTGTGAATGGAAAAGGAGCTGTTTTTTTATTGGATTCAGGAATTGTAGGAGAAACTGCTCCAATGGTGAATATATTCATGGAAAACCTTAAAGACAAAGGCTTTAGAACCATGCTAAAATCACAGTTTATAAAACATACTGACGCTTGCGTTGAGAATTTCCTTGGAGGTGATGTTAAATCACTTTTCCAAAATACAAAAAAATTGTCAAAAGTAGTTTTGAATAATTTTAAACCAATGATACCTGAACAATTTCACGGAATTTGGCAAAAAGGAATTGATACTAACGATTACTATTTAAAACTGTGTGGCTCTGGCGGAGGAGGCTATATCCTTGGTTTTACTGAAGATTTAGAAAAAGCCAAAGCTTCATTAAAAGATTACAAATTAGAAGTCGTTTACCAATTTTAGATTTCTTCCCCCATTAATAATTAAGGATGAACAGAAAAAGCAAGCTTTTAATAATGAAAATTGTGAGTTTGTTCTCCGTAATTCGTGGCTATAATATTCCAATAATTATTCTTGCGCAATACCTTTCTGCTATTTTTATTTTAGCACCGGAGAATAAGCCATTACATGTAATTTTAGATATTAATTTATTTCTAATTGTATTGGCAACAGCATTTTCAATTGCATCCGGATATATTATCAATAGTTTTTATGACAGCAAAAAAGACTTGATCAATCGCCCTAACAAAACCACATTGGACCGACTAGTTAGTCAAAAAACAAAATTAAATGTGTATTTCACTTTAAATTTTGTAGTTACATTTTTAGCCATTTTAATTTCATGGCGTGCCTTTTTATACTTTTCAGTTTATATTTTTCTAATTTGGTTTTATTCACATAAAGTGAAAAAATTCGTTATCGTCGGAAATTTAATGGCAACATTAATGGCTATTTTACCTTTTTTTGCACTGCTTTTGTATTACAAAAATTTTTATGAAGTCATTATTTGTCATGCTACTTTCTTGTTTTTGTTACTTCTAATTAGAGAAATGATCAAAGATTTAGAAAATATAAAAGGTGATTTGGCCAACGATTATAAAACCATTCCAATATTGTATGGTGAAATAACCTCCAAAAAAATTATAACCTTTTTAACGCTTTTAACTGTAATTCCAGTTTATCTATTAATTGAAAAATTTGAAATTGGAAACATGGATTTGTATTTCTATTCTTGTTTGCTGTTTTTATTACTATTTATACTAAAGTTATGGAAATCAGATCTTAAAGAACATTATTTATTCCTTCACAACGTACTTAAATTTCTAATCGTAGCTGGTGTTTTTAGTATTATCCTGATAAATCCGAGTTTGATCTTGAATTTTTGGCATAAGATGGCTTCCCAATTTTAGATTAGCTTCAATATAAAACGCATTAAATTCTCAATTATAGCTTGTCAAATTTATAAATGGTATATTTGCAAAAATTATAGAATATTATGAATAACAAGGAAGGCAATAATAAAAGAAGCGGCACTAGAACAAATAGTTCAAGACCCAATTCTAACAAGCCAAAACCTGCGATGCAAAAACGGGCACAAGGTCCTAAAAAAGTAAAAGTTAACGCTAAGGCAGCTGAAATAGCAGCAGAAAAAGTAGAGAAAAAACCAAATCAAGCGCCAAAACGTCAAAAAGCAAAAGACGAAATTCGTTTGAATAAATACATTTCCAATTCTGGCGTCTGCTCTAGACGTGATGCCGATATTTACATCCAATCGGGGAATGTAAAAGTAAATGGTATTCCAGTTGTTGAAATGGGTTACCTTGTAAAACCTGGCGATGTAGTTAATTTTGATGGTAATGTATTAACTCCTGAAAAGAAAGAATACATTCTATTGAATAAGCCAAAGAATTTTACAACTGCCTTAGACGAAGGTCAGGAATATAGAAACGTTCTTGAATTAGTTAAAGGATCAACCACTGCAAAAATTGGAGCTGTTGGGAGAATGGACAAAAATACAACCGGTTTATTATTGTTTACCAATGACACGGATATGATCCGAAAATTTACTTTACCCAATCAAAAATCATCAAAAATTTACCAAGTATCATTGGATAAAAATTTGAAATATGAAGATTTAGAAAAGATAAATAAAGGCTTGGTTCTTGATGGACATCGTGTATTTGTAGAAGATGTAAGTTATATTGAAGGAGAAGCAAAAAGTGAAGTGGGATTAAAATTACGTTCTTCTAATGTTAAAGTAGTCCGTTCTATTTTTGAACATTTCAATTATGACGTATTAAGAATTGATCGTGTGGCTTTTGCTGGACTAACAAAGAAAAATTTACCGAGAGGAAATTGGAGAAAATTAACCGATCAAGAAATAATAAATTTAAAAAACGCATAGTTTATAAAACACAAAATTTAAAAAATTCCTGCTAAACTTTAGCGGGAATTTTAATATAAAAACAGTTATGACACCTGAAAATCTTCAATCTATCGCCTTCAAATGGTTTGATGCATTCAATAATCACCAATTAGAACAACTTTTATCTTTGTATGATGATGGTGCCGAACATTACAGTCCAAAATTAAAAATTCGAAAACCAGAAACCCAAGGAATGATTATTGGAAAACAAGCTTTACGCGAATGGTGGCAGGAGGCATTCGATCGTTTACCGAGTTTAAATTACAAAGTTACTTCGCTTACCGCAAATGGAGATCGCGTATTTATGGAATACGTTCGTTCGGTTGAAGGGGAAGAAAATATGCTTGTTGCAGAGGTTTTAGTTGTGAGAGAGGGAAAAATAATTGCATCAAGAGTTTATCACGGTTAGAATTAGGCAAATATTAAAATAAATTAAACTTGAAATCAAATAATTTATATCTTTAAATCAAGAATTAACTTTAAAAAATTATGAGAAAATATACTATCCTTTTTATCGCAATTTCAATTTCAACGCTATTACTTAATTGCAAATCAGAAGAAAAATCGGTTGATTTTACTGCATTAACAAAAAGTTATTTTGATGGAAAAAACGAGCTAAACCCATTGGATGCAACCCTAAATGGTCAAAATTTATACAACGATCAATTGCAATTTGAAATGACCGATAGCTTCAGATTAAAGCAAAAAGCGTTTTATGATAAATTTGAAATCGAACTTTCAAAAGTAGACGAAACAAAGCTAACTCCGGAAGAAAAAATCAGTTATGAAATCATAAAATGGGAAATTGGTGTAGGAAAAGAGCTACTTGCTCAACCTTCAAATTTAATTCCTATACATCAATTTTGGGGCACACACTTAACTATGGGGCAATATGCTGGAGGGTCAGCTGCTCAACCATTTAAAACAGAAAAGGACTATAAAGATTTCTTGAAAAGAATGGATTTGTATTCTGTTTGGATAGATTCTGCAATGGTATATATGAGAAAAGGAATTTCAAAAGGAGTGGTTTTGCCAAAAGCGTTAACCGTAAAAGTAATTCCTGAATTTGAAGATATGATTACTTCAAATGTAGAAGACAACCTATTTTATTCTGCTATTAAAACAATGCCGTCCTCATTTTCTGAAAATGTAAAAAAGGACTTAACAGATAAATATAAAACTACCATTACAAATAAATTGATGCCTCAATTTCAAAAAATGGCTCAGTTTTTAAAATCAGAATATCTCCCTGCCTCAAGAAAAACAAGTGGAATTGGAAGTTTGCCATTTGGAAAAGAATATTATGCGGCATGTGTAAAACAGTGGACCACTACGAATACTTCTCCTGAAGAAATTCATGAATTGGGATTAAGAGAAGTTGCGCGCTTAAAACTAGAAATGGAAAAGGTGAAAACTCAAGTTGGTTATAAAGGAAGTTTACTATCATTTTTTGAAGAGGTTCGAAATAAAAAAGAGCTAAAACCATTCAAAAAACCAGAAGAAGTAATCGCCAATTTTGAGTCAATTTACACTAGAATAAAACCAAATGTAGACCGATTATTTTCACTACAACCAAAAACTAAATTCCAAATTAAAAGAACCGAAGCCTTCAGAGAACTTTCAGCAAGTGCTGAATATGTTCAAGGTGCAGCCGACGGCTCTAGACCTGGGACTTTTTATGTTCCAATTCCAGATGTAGCAAATTATAATCTTTATGGGGATGAAGATTTGTTTTTACATGAGGCAATCCCAGGACATCACTTTCAGATATCGTTACAACAAGAAAACCAACAATTACCTGATTTTCGAAAATTCAATTGGTTTGGTGCTTATGGTGAAGGTTGGGCTTTGTATACTGAAAGTTTAGGAACAGAATTAGGGTTGTATAAAGATCCATATCAATATTTTGGGATGCTTGGAAACGAAATGCACCGCGCAATTAGACTGGTTGTGGATACAGGAATACACACCAAAGGCTGGACTAGAGAGCAAGCAATTAAGTATTCTTTAGAAAATGAAGCAGAAAGTGAAGCCAGTATAACTGCTGAAATTGAACGCTATATGGCCATTCCAGGACAAGCTTTATCCTACAAAATTGGACAATTGAAAATTATGGAATTACGCAAAAAAGCATCCGATAAAATGGGGGCTCAATTTGACATTAAAAAATTCCATGAAAAAGTTTTAGAATCAGGAGTTTTGCCATTGGCATTATTAGAACATAAAATCAATGAATGGATCACTGAAAAATAATAATCTAATCCTTTTTAGATTTTTATAAATAAACTTTTCAAGCTATCTTTGTATTCGAAATTTACAATAGATTTTGATCAAGAAAAAGAATATGAAATTAGATAAAAAAGACATTCTCAAAGCATTAGAAACTATCACAATTGCGGGAGAAGGTAAAAATATGGTGGAGAGTGGCGCTGTTAAAAATGTAGTCACATTTGGAGAGGAAGTAATTATCGATTTAGTGTTAAGCACTCCAGCGATGCATATTAAAAAAAGAGCGGAAGACGATATCAAAAGAACAATCCACGAGCTGGTTTCTGCCGATGCAAAAATCCAAATAAAAAGTACTGTAGTAGTTCCTGAACCTAATGAAATTAAAGGAAAGGCCGTTCCTGGAATGAAAAATATTATTGCAATTGCTTCTGGAAAAGGAGGAGTTGGAAAATCTACAGTAACCGCAAATTTAGCAGTTACATTAGCAAAAATGGGATTCAAAGTTGGTATTTTAGATGCCGATATTTATGGTCCTTCTATGCCAATCATGTTTGATGTAGAATCTGAAAAACCAATTTCAATTACCGTTGACGGAAAATCAAAAATGAAGCCTGTTGAAAGCTATGAAATAAAAATGCTATCGATAGGATTTTTCACTTCCCCTAGTCAAGCGGTTATTTGGCGTGGACCAATGGCTTCAAAAGCCTTGAACCAAATGATATTTGATGCCGATTGGGGAGAATTGGATTTTATGTTGCTTGATTTACCTCCAGGAACCGGAGACATTCACCTTTCCATAGTTCAATCGTTACCTATCACCGGTGTTGTGGTAGTAAGTACGCCACAAGCAGTAGCGCTTGCCGATGCTAAAAAAGGAGTCGCCATGTTTACTTCAGATAGTATTAATGTTCCTGTTTTAGGAATTATAGAAAATATGGCTTACTTCACACCAGAAGAATTACCAGAAAATAAATATTATATCTTTGGAAAAGAAGGGGCAAAAAACCTTGCTGAAGATTTAAATGTTTCTTTCCTTGGTGAAGTTCCAATAGTGCAATCTATTCGTGAAGCCGGGGATATTGGAAGACCAGCAGCTTTACAAGAAGGCTCAGTAATTGAAAAAGTCTTCCAAGAAATTACCAGAAATGTAGTTCAAGAAGTAGTAAGTAGAAATGAAAATCTACCACCAACAGAAGCGGTTAAAATAACTACTATGGCTGGATGTTCTGCCGTAAAAAAATAATTTATTACGTCCAATTGGAACAATAGAAATTATGACTATAGAAGAATTAACAACAAACGTAGAAAATGCACTTCAAGAAATTAGACCTTTTCTAAATTCTGATGGTGGCGATATCGCTTTGATTTCAATTGAAGATGGCAAACATGTAAAAGTTCGTTTACAAGGCGCTTGCGTAGGTTGCAGCGTGAATCAAATGACACTAAAAATGGGTGTGGAAACAACCATTAAAAAGTTTGCACCACAAATCGAAACAGTAACAAATGTTGATTAATAATATTTGGTTTAAACCAATATTTGAAATTATAATAACTTTGAATTCAATACTATTATTAAAATGATTGAAACGGATATTCTCATCATTGGCGCTGGCCCTACAGGATTATTTACTGTATTTGAAGCTGGGCTTTTAAAGTTAAAATGCCACATCATTGATGGTTTACCTCAGCCTGGAGGCCAACTTTCCGAGTTATATCCAAAAAAACCCATATTTGATATTCCAGGATTTCCATCTGTTTTAGCCGGTGACTTAGTGACCAATTTAATGGAACAAATAAAGCAATTTCAACCTGGCTTTACACTTAATGAAGTTGCTGAAACCATTGAAAAACTTGAAGATGGAACTTTCATTGTTACTACAAATAAAGGAACGAAACACCATGCCAATTCAGTTGCAATTGCTGGGGGATTAGGAAGTTTTGAACCCAGAAAACCACAACTTGAAGGAATAGAATTCTATGAGCAAAACAATCGTGGTATTGAATATTTTGTGAAAGATCCCGAAAAATTTAGAAATAAAAAAGTAGTTATTTCAGGGGGTGGAGATTCTGCTTTGGATTGGAGTATTTTCCTTTCAAATGTAGCCTCAAGCGTGACATTAGTTCATCGTAGAAATGAATTTAGAGGCGCTTTAGACTCCGTTGAAAAAGTTCAAGAATTAAAAGAATTAGGAAAAATTAAACTAATTACTCCTGGAGAAATTGTAGGTTTTAATGGGAAAGATCATTTGGAATCAGTTATTATTGAAACCAATGGTGAAAAAATAACAACCGAAACAGATTACTTTATTCCTTTATTTGGGTTAACCCCAAAATTAGGACCAATCGCTAACTGGGGATTAGAAATTGAAAAAAATGCCATTAAAGTAGACAACTCATTGGATTATCAAACCAATATTCCTGGAATTTATGCCATAGGCGATGTTAATACCTATCCCGGCAAATTAAAACTGATTTTATGCGGATTTCATGAAGCAACTTTGATGGTTCAAAGCGTTTACCAAAGAATGAATCCAGGAAAAAAATACGTGCTGAAATATACTACCGTTTCTGGTGTTGACGGATTTGACGGAACTCGAAAAGAAGCCGAAAAACAAGTTGTAAAATCGATTGATTAATTATGTCGGCGGATATCACAATAAAAATTACCGATCGCGAAGGTCTAACTCACGAAGTCCTCGCTCCTACCGATATGAATTTAAACATAATGGAAGTAGTTCGAATGTACGAATTAGCTCCTGAAGGTACTATTGGAATTTGTGGTGGAATGGCCATGTGCGCTTCTTGCCAATGTTATATTCAAAATTCTGTAGAAATTCCCGAAAAAGGCGATGATGAAGAAGCCATGCTTTCCGAAGCTTTCAATGTTAAACCCAACAGCCGATTGGGATGTCAAATACATATTACCGAAGATTTAGAAGGGCTAGAAATTGAATTAGCCCCTGAAGCATAAAAAAGCGAGATGATTATCTCGCTTTTTATTTATTTAAACCAATTCGGTTGCTGACTTTACTATTTTCTCTTCTATTGCATCCCAAAGTCCGATGCGTTTTTCGAGTGCTAATTTTGAAATTTCCTCCACTTCCTTCCACTTTGTTTCGCTATTTTCGCAAAGTTCAGTGATCATTTTCATTGCCATTGGACCATGCTCATCAGCATCTAATTCTATGTGTCTTTCGAAGTAATAAATCAATTTGCTTAAATCTGTTTCAGGAAAGTTAGCTTCGAAGTTTCTTAAGATCTCCGTGAACATCTCAGGAATTAAATCTTCTCTACCAAAGGTAAATGCTGCAGCAATTTCATGCGGCTTTCCTTGTTCAATTACTCGGAAGGTAAAATCCAAAAAGGCTTTGATATTGGGATGTAAGTCACTTTGTTTAATAGATACAAATATATTTTGTGTAGCCATTACATTCTCAATAAACGTATTGATCTCTTCGGTATTAGCTCCACATGAAGTCATGGCATCAAGATACATTTCAAAATGGCTTTGTCTTTTTCCGTCCAAAGTCAAATCCGATTCTTCGGCCAATACAATTTCATTAATTAAATAACGAGTTTCTGGGTTTTTAGAAGCAATCCATGGCGTTGTGGTACAAGTCAATTTCGATTGCAATGCTTTCAACAAAGACATGAAATCCCAAACTGCATAAACGTGGCTTTCTAGAAAACAACGTAAGTCTTCTACAGTTTC
>CALPNL020000069.1 GCA_943324925.2 Chitinophaga pinensis
AATAAAATCAAACCTATTTTATCATTATTCTGAGTTGCCGAAAATGCCATTGTGGCGGCTATTTCTGTAACTATATCTTTTTTAAATTGGTTTTTAGAACCAAAACTTTCAGACCCAGAAATATCAACCATTAACATCATGGTTAACTCACGTTCTTCTTCAAAAACTTTAACGTGGGCTTCGTTATATCTAGCAGTTACGTTCCAATCTATAGCACGAATATCGTCACCATATTGGTACTGACGAACTTCAGAAAATGTCATCCCGCGCCCTTTAAAAGACGTGTGGTATTCTCCCGAAAAGATGTGATCACTCAATCTTCGGGTTTTAATTTCTATTTTACGTACTTTTTTTAATAGTTCTTTGGTATCCATTTCATTTAGCTTTCAGCAAGTAGCCATTAGCTTTCAGCTTTCAGAATTATTCTAAATGCTTGTTGCTTATAGCTTAAAGCTTATTTACGGTACTTCAATCTCGTTTACGATTTTGTTGATGATGTCAACAGAGGTAATGTTTTCCGCTTCTGCTTCATAGGTAATTCCAATTCTATGACGCAATACATCGTGAACAACCGCACGAACATCTTCAGGGATTACATATCCTCTACGTTTAATAAAAGCGTAACATTTAGCAGCATTTGCTAGATTGATACTTCCACGAGGAGAAGATCCAAAACTGATTAGAGGTTTTAAATCAGCTAATTTATATTGCTCAGGAAAACGAGTTGCAAAAATGATATCAAGAATATATTTTTCAATTTTCTCATCCATATAAACTTCACGAACTGCTTCTTGCGCTCGCAAAATTTGTTCGACTGTAACTACTGCATTTACTTTTTCGTAGGCCCCTTTCAAATTTTGACGAATTACCATTCTTTCGTCTTCCATTTTAGGATAGTCAATAACCGTTTTTAGCATGAAACGGTCTACTTGTGCCTCTGGAAGTTGGTAGGTTCCTTCTTGTTCTATTGGGTTTTGGGTGGCCAATACTAAAAATGGTTTTTCCAATTTAAAAGTAGTATCGCCAATAGTAACCTGCTTCTCCTGCATCGCTTCTAGTAAAGCCGATTGCACTTTTGCAGGCGCTCGATTTATCTCATCTGCCAAGACGAAATTAGCGAAAATAGGTCCTTTTTTTATTGAAAATTCATTTTGTTTAATGTTATAAATCATTGTCCCTACCACATCGGCAGGCAATAAATCGGGAGTAAATTGAATTCTGCTAAAAGAACCTTGAACGGCTTGTGATAAAGTATTAATTGCCAACGTTTTTGCCAATCCTGGAACCCCTTCTAATAAAATGTGACCTTGTCCAAGAAGTCCAATTAATAATCTTTCAATCATGTGCTTCTGACCCACAATTACTTTGTTCATTTCCATAGTAAGAAGGTCTATAAAAGCACTTTCTTTTTCAATTTTTTCATTTATCGCTCTGATGTCTAAAGTCGAAGTATTTTCTTCCATTTTACTAATTTTATTATTGTAAATTTTAACATTTAAATTTGAGAGTGCAAATTGAATTTTTTTTTAGAAGTACGATGTTAAAAAATGGTTAAAACTTCTACAAAACAAATGCTTTTAAGGCTGTATTGTGATTTTCTTTTTATAATTTTAAGAACTTTATGAAAATTACCTAAAAACCATTCCATTTCATTTAACATTTAAATACTAAAACCTTGAAAAAAAATAAGTTATCGCCTATTATTGCTGGAACTATGAATTGGGGCGTATGGGATAAAAACCTCAGTACTTCCGAAATGGAAAGCACGATAAATATTTGTCTTGAAAATAAAGTAACCACCTTTGATCATGCCGACATTTATGGATCGTACACTACTGAAGCGGCATTCGGGAAGGCATTTGCTTCAAGCAAAATCAATAGAGAAGCCCTTCAATTTATTTCAAAATGTGGGATTCAATATGTTTCAGAAAATAGAAAAAACACAATTAAACACTACGATTACTCGAAAGAATACATCATTTGGTCGGTGGAGAATTCACTAAAAAACCTTCAAACAGATTATCTAGATGTACTTTTATTGCACCGCCCAAGTCCGTTAATGCAGGCTGATGAAATTGCTGAGGCGGTAATTAAATTAAAATCGGAAGGTAAAATAATAGACTTTGGAGTATCCAATTTTACTGCTTCACAGACCGAATTAATTCGTCAAAAAACAGAAATTAGTTACAATCAAATTCAGTTTTCAGCAACTCATTTCGAACCGATGTTGGACGGAAGTTTGGATTATATGCAAATAAATAAAATTCAACCTATGTCCTGGAATCCCCTTGGAACGGTTTTCCGTGAAGACAATGAGCAAACCAGAAGATTAAAAAAGCTACTCGCTTCGTTAGTTTCAAAGTACCACTTTGGTGCAGACACCTTACTATTGGCTTGGATTTTACAACATCCAGCTAAAGTAATTCCGGTGGCCGGGACTGTAAATGTGGCAAGAATTCAACTATTAATGAAAGCAACGCAATTGGAATTAGAAAAAGAAGATTGGTTTGCTATTTGGACCGAAAGCATGGGGAATAAAGTCCCTTAATAATAATAAATAATACAAATAAATTGAAAACAGCATTAATTACAGGCGCCACCAGCGGAATTGGAAGAGCCACCGCGAGAGTTTTGGCCAAAAATAATTACAAAATTGTACTTTGCGGACGCCGTGAAGATCGGATTTTAGAACTCCAAAAAGAACTATCAGAAGTAACCCAAGTACATACTTTATTATTTGATGTTCGAGATAAAAAAGCAGTTTTTGATAGTATTGCATCTCTTCCAGAATCTTTTTCAAACATAGATGTTTTAGTTAATAATGCCGGAAATGCGCATGGTTTAGACCCAATTCAAACTGGCGATTTAGACGATTGGGATGCGATGATCGACATTAATTTGAAAGGACTTTTATATGTTTCTAGAGCGATTATTCCCAATATGGTTGCTCGTGAATCGGGGCATATTATTAATATTGGTTCCACAGCTGCAAAAGAAGTATACCCAAACGGGAACGTTTACTGCGCCACAAAACACGCTGTAGATTCTTTAAATCAAGCGATGCGGATTGATCTGAATCCTTACGGAATTCGTGTAGGGGCGATTCATCCTGGGATGGTTGACACCGAATTTAGTACCGTTCGTTTCAAAGGAGACAAGGAGAAAGCAGCCAATGTTTATAGAGGATTTTCCCCTTTACAAGCCGAAGACTTAGCGGATATTATTCATTTTGTAGTCTCAAGACCGTACCATGTGAATATTGCTGATTTAGTGGTTATGCCAACGGCTCAAGCAATGGTTAGTATTGTTAAGCGAAATTTGTAACATGAAAAGAATCCTTGTTATCGGAGACATACACGGTGGTTTGAAAGCACTAATTCAAGTTTTAGAAAAGGCAAATGTTACTCCAAAAGACACCTTAATTTTTCTAGGTGATTATGTAGATGGCTGGAGTGAATCGCCACAAGTTATTGATTTTTTAATTGGCTTAAGCCAACAGCAGGAATGTATTTTTATTCGAGGAAATCACGATGAGTTATTGTTGAATTGGTTGGAATCCAATCGTGATAATCCAATGTGGAAGGAGCACGGCGGTGAGGCTACCGTTTTGGCTTATGCCAATGTTGACGAAGCTAGAAAACAAAAGCACATTGATTTTTTAAAAAACCTGCACAATTATTATCTGGATTCTAACAACCGATTGTTTGTTCATGCTGGATTTACTAATTTGAACGGAGTAACCCACGAATATTTTCCTAAAATGTTTTATTGGGAAAGAACACTTTGGGAAATGGCAGTGGCAATGGATAAATCGATAGAAAAAGAGGATTTATTGTATCCAAAAAGGCTAAAATTATACAATGAAGTTTATATTGGGCACACCCCGGTTACAAAAATCAATAAAACAACTCCTGTAAATTTTGCCAATGTTTGGAATATTGATACAGGCGCTGCCTTTTTAGGGCCGTTAAGCATTTTAGATGTAGATACCAAAGAATATTGGCAAAGCGATCCATTACCATTATTATATCCTAATGAAAAGGGTAGAAATTAAAGTAATAACACCATCAGGGTTTGTGGAATTACATGACAAATATCCCTTGTTACCACGATAGGCTGAGAAACATAAGTTTGCCTTCCGGCTTTGGTAACAGTAATTGTATAGATTCCAGCCCTTTCATATGCCCCGTAAAATATAGGATTTTGAGGGTCAAAAAACTGCAAAGTTTCTGAATAATTTCCGTTCGTAGCAACTACTGTCACCCCATCAGAAATGGGAATGCTAGAACTTGATTCTACCAGATGGACGCTCACATTTAGTCCCGCTTTTACTTCAGTGGTGCAAAAAATATCATCTGAATCACTCGCTTGACATGAAAATAGCAAAATAAAAAAAAAGTAAATAGCTCCTTTTTTCATATAATGGGATTATTACAAATCAAATTTTATCCCTTGTGCTAAAGGTAAACTTGTGGTATAATTGATCGTGTTAGTTTGTCTTCTCATGTAAACTTTCCATGCATCTGAACCCGATTCACGGCCTCCGCCAGTTTCTTTTTCACCACCAAAAGCGCCACCAATTTCAGCACCTGAAGTACCGATATTTACATTGGCTATTCCACAATCTGAACCGGCAACTGAGAGAAATAGTTCTGCTTCGCGCAAATTATTAGTCATAATTGCGGATGATAATCCTTGCGCTACCCCATTTTGAATTGCAATAGCATTATGAATGTTGCCAGAATATTTTAAAAGGTATAAAACTGGGGCAAAGGTTTCATGCTGAACGATCTCAAAAGAGTTGTTCGCCTCAGCAATTGCTGGTTTAACGTAACAACCGCTTTCATATCCTTCACCAGAAAGTACGCCGCCTTCCACCAAAATTTTTCCACCTTCGGCAACCACTTTTGTTAAAGCAGTATGGTACATTTCAACCGCCATGGTATCAATTAGCGGCCCCACATGATTGTTTTGATCCAATGGATTTCCAATTCTTAATTGGTTGTAGGCCGACACCATTGCGTCTTTAACTTTATCGTAAATACTTTCGTGAATAATCAATCTTCTTGTTGAGGTACAACGTTGACCCGCAGTTCCTACAGCTCCAAATACAGCTCCAATTACGGTCATTTTTATATCGGCATCAGGAGTAACTATGATAGCATTGTTTCCGCCTAATTCTAATAACGATTTTCCTAAACGACCAGCAACAGTTTGAGCTACAATTTTACCCATTCTTGTAGATCCAGTAGCTGATATTAATGGAATTCTACGATCAGTAGTCATTAATTCACCTACTTTATAATCTCCGTTAATTAAGCAGGATATTCCTTCTGGCAGGTTGTTTTCTTTTATCACCTCGGCAATAATATTTTGGCAAGCAATTCCACAAAGCGGTGTTTTTTCTGAAGGTTTCCACACGCAAACATCGCCGCAAATCCAGGCTAAAGCAGTATTCCATGCCCACACAGCAACAGGAAAATTAAATGCAGAAATGATTCCTACTACTCCCATTGGGTGATATTGTTCGTACATTCTGTGGCCAGGTCTTTCCGAATGCATGGTTAATCCATGTAATTGTCTTGAAAGCCCTACAGCAAAATCACATATGTCGATCATTTCTTGAACTTCACCGTAACCTTCTTGAAGTGATTTTCCCATTTCGTAGGAAACCAATTTCCCTAGCGCTTCTTTATTTTTTCTTAATTTTTCACCAAACTGTCTAACAATTTCTCCTCGCTGAGGTGCAGGCATTACTCTAAAGGTTTGAAATGCTGAAGTAGCAGCTTGCATCACTTTTTCGTAATCTGCTTCGGAAGTACATTTTACAGCACCTATTAATTGTCCGTCTACTGGAGAATAACTTTCTAAAGTGGATCCATTTGAAAAATTATTTACCCCTGTAGAAGTACCTTCATTTATCGCTTTTACTCCCAGTTGGCCTAAAGCTTCTTTCATCCCGAATTGATTTGCAATTGTTATCATTGTAACTATTTAGTTAAGAATTGTTATATTTTTTACAAAAATACGTTATTTAATAAAATAAAAAAGGGTTTTAGCGCGAACTAAAACCCTTTCTTTGAAATAAATTTTAATTATTTCATTAACCCTAATTGTTTCATGAAATCCATGTTATCCATGAAATCTCTTTCTTCAACAATTTTACCGTTTACCATTCTAGCAATAGTACAACCTTCTACGTCAATCGTTTTTCCGGTAGCAGGAATTCCCATAAAATCACCCGTATGAGTTCCTTTAAATTCCCAATATTTTGTTAGTTTGTCGCCACTAGCAAAAGTCTCTTTCACAATAAATTTTCTGTTTGAAAATCCGGTTACGAAATTAGCATAATAGGCTTTTGCGCCTGCTATTCCTTTAATTTCAGGCACGGTGTGTAGCACAATTTCTGGTGCATAAGCAGAGTCAAGTAAGTCAACTTTTCCTTCATTAATAACTAAATCCCATGTTTTAGAATAGGAATCGATATTTGCCTGAGCTACTTTTTCTCTTTCTGCACTTTCGTTTTTACAAGCTACAAATAGCAACCCTGATAATGCAAAAACTACAATTGATTTTTTCATAATATAAGTATTTATAAATTTCGATAAATTATTTTAAAAGACCCATAATTGGTGCAGTATCGTAAATATCCCACTCTTCAACAATTTTTCCGTCTTTGATAGCAAAAATCATATTGTAATTAATCACAACGGATTTATCTCCTTTAGAAAAAGTAGCGTCATAATAGGTAAATACGTAGTTTTTAACTCCAGTTTTTTCATCGGGCTTATCATTAATATTTTCCCAAACAAGCGGCTTTTTACCTAAGGAAATTTTCATTCCTTGTGCTTTTAAATCTTCTAAAATTTTAATGTTCTCCTCAATAGTTATATCATTCATATTATCATGAATAACTGCATTTGGAGCGAAATTCGCTTTGAAATTAGGGAAGTCAGAATTTTCAGCCATTGCGGTCATTTTTTTAACCATTTCAATGTTGTCTGATTTTCCAACCATTACTCCAAATTGATCTGGGTTTTTAGCTTCTACAGTTGAAGGAGTATCTTCTTTTTTACAAGAGATAAATAGCACAGCAGCTATTGCGATTAAGGAAATTGTTTTTTTCATTTTTGAGTTTTGTTAAATTGATTTTAGGTTAACTATTACAAACATAAATAAATTACTTTTATTTTGCAATTAATTAGATAAAATATTTAATTGAGGTTGGCTTTATCGCCAAGGCCTATTCCAAAACCAAAAAGAGCGGCTACTAATCCTAGATGAATGATTAAGACGGCTTTTTGCCAGGTTGGTCTGTCGTTCCATTTTTGTTCTGGATCGAATGGATCAAATGCCAGAGCTATACCTAATGAAGCAGTAGCTTGCATATAATCTTTAGAAAAAAAGGCTTGGAATAAGCCTAGAAGTAAAAATCCTAGGTATAGAAATTTGTTAAACGGGGTTTTCATAGTTAGGGGATTTAGTTTATCAAAAATAAATAATGGGGCTTAATTCTACAAAATAATCTTAAAAAATTTATTTCATTTTGATAGGAATCCAAACTTCTTCCTCAGAAGTTGGATCATTGTTTTTATATTTATCACCTAAGATTTCAAAATGAGGTCTATTGTCTAATTGATATTCAGAATTTGGTATCCAATCCGAATAAATATATTGATAAAAAGCAGCACTTCCAGAACTCAATCCTTTGTATTGAAAAACAGCATACATACCATTTGATAAAATGTAGGCTTCCATTTCATTCGGGATATTGTCAAAATCCTTCACTTCAACGGCGGCCCATCTTTCAAATTCATTTTCAGGATTGAAGTTTGTAAAATGATTTGGTTTATAAACAACCATAGATATTAAATCGGTAGACACGTTATTTGTTATTTCTTTTCTTCTAGGCATAAAACCTCCCCAAAGTTGGCCAATAGTATAATTAGCATAACTCATTATTAGCTTTTTCCCTACTAATTTTTTTTCGTCTATGTTTTCTATTCTTGGGGTCATTTTAAATTTATTTTACATGTTCTAATAGGTCAGCAGGTTGGCACTCCAATACTTTACAAATGGAATCTAGTGTACTAAAACGAATTGCTTTTGCCTTTCCTGTTTTTAAAATCGATAGATTAGCTAGTGTCAATCCCACTTTTTCCGAGAGCTCGTTTAAAGTGATTTTTCGTTTCGCCATCATTACGTCAAGGTTTACTATAATTGCCATAGGTTAAACTGTAAAGTCGTTTTCGTTTTGTAATTCAACACCTTTTTTGAAAATTTTTGCAAATAGAAAAAGGGTAATTCCCATAAATATCCAAACATCAGAACCTCCAATATTTAGATTTTCTAAAGGAGGTAATTTTATTCCTTGGTCCATTAACCATTTAGTATAAACCTTGCCTGCATAGGAAAATAAACCTATCTCTAAAACAATATAGGCAAAGTTAAAAAGGTATATTTTGATGGTTTCATTAAATGGATTTTGGATGTCAAATTTCTTTTTATGGAAAATTGAAATGATGTGGTAAAACATTATGGTTTTGCATAATGAAACGATGATCAATAAAGTGATAAAACAAATGAACAGCCCTAAATCGAAAGCATACAATCCCGATAAATCCAAGTTTCCCCAAAAATGGCCAGCCCATTCCGAATTAAAAAAAAGGGTTACCATAGCATTGGTAAAATAGCCTCCAGTTTCTATGGCTAGTCCAATAAAGAGTATCCAAGAAAGAACATTAAGAAGTTTGAATGTGAAATCACCATTAATTTTCATAGTATAAATTTTAAATATTTGGTGACAAATATAATTAATTTATTGATAAACAATAAATATTTATTAATAATCGTATTTTATACACAAAAAAAAGTCCAACATTTCTGCTGGAGTTAATTTTGAGATGGGTATTGTTTTGTATTCTATTGTGAAAGTTACAATTTTGATTTGATTATTGCCTATTCAATTATCTTAATATCAATGAAGTAATGGTCTAAAACTATTAAGTGGTTTATTTTGAATTACTAGTTGTAGTTAATTAACTCAACAACAATTTCATTTCGTCTATTCATAACTTCATATGGGGGGTTGTACCCTAGAAAAGAAAATTTATTGATAAAATTTAATTTCTCATTGGCTAATTCATTCATTAAAATAGTCTTATATTTTTCTATTTTTTCATCATCTGCCCACCCATCAAAGCGAATAGCAGCAATAATTTTTACTTCTTCTTTTTCAAAAACTATTTTACTATTATTAGGATTTGGTAAATTTTTCAAATTATAATTTTTTGGAACCATAAACATCATTTTAGA
>CALPNL020000070.1 GCA_943324925.2 Chitinophaga pinensis
AATGCGAAGGAAACTATATTCAACCTACCTTTATTACTGATTATCCGAAAGAAATGTCGCCTCTATGTAAGTCACATCGCGACAACCCAGAATTGACAGAGCGCTTTGAGTTGATGGTTTGTGGCAAAGAAGTAGCCAACGCTTATTCTGAATTAAACGATCCAATTGACCAAAGAGAGCGTTTTGAGCACCAATTAAAATTAGCCGAAAAAGGAGACGATGAAGCGACCGAATTTATCGATGAAGATTTTCTTCGTGCCCTAGAATATGGAATGCCACCAACCTCAGGTTTAGGAATTGGAATGGACCGATTAATGATGTTTTTAACCAATAATTCTTCAATTCAAGAAGTGTTATTTTTCCCACAAATGCGTCCTGAGAAAAAGCAAGTGCAAATTGAACTTTTAGAAGAAGAGAAGTTAATTATTGACTTTTTGAAATCCAATGACAACAAAATGGACCTTGGGGTTTTGAAAGTAAAATCAGATTTAAGCGGAAAAAAATGGGACGCTGCCATGAAAGGCCTCTCAAAACATGGATTAATAAAAGTTTCCTTAGCTGGAGAAAGTAAGATTGTAGAATTAACAGCTTAAAAAAAGTCTTAATTAAAATTCTGCATTGCATTCATTTGTGTTGCTATTTTAAAACTAACTTCCAAACATATTGTCATTTGCTGTTAAAAACGAAAAAATGGCTGCGGAATTAAAATCGAGATTCGACGGGAAATAAAATTTTTGAATCTTAAATGTCTAAAGTGTTAAATTAACCAAAAGCGAAATAACTTTACTGAGGACACTTTTCAATTATGAAAAAAAAATGTATCATTGCACTAAATTAATTTAATACGATTAATAGATTATTAATCAACTCAATATAGCATTATAAATATATTATTTTAACTCAATTAAAATGAAAAAAACTTACCTTGTATCCCTTCTTTTGTTGCTTCTTACAAATCTAACTTATGCTCAAACTAAAGAGGATGTAGCTAAAATTGTAAGTAGTTATGATTTGGCAAAAATAAAAGAATTACAATTTGAACTAAAGCAAAAAACAACTTTAGAGAAACAAAAAGCGGAAGCAGCAGCAATAGTTAATAATTGGCCTATTCGTGTTGTTGGTAAAGATGGATCGATTAGTGAACTAATGAAATTAACTCCTGATGGTTTCCCAATTTACTATACCAACAACAATGCGAATGCAGCAAAATCTACTCGAGCTAATCATCTAAATACCGGAGGAACGTTAGGTTTAGATCTAAATGGGCAAGGAATGGTCGCGAGAGTTTGGGATGGAGGAACAGTTAGAGCCAGTCACAATTTATTTTCAGGTCGAGTTACTGTAGTAGACGAACCATCAAGTACTACTTATGCTGCCCATTCAACACATGTAACAGGAACTATCATGGCTTCTAATGCCGCTGCTGCTACTAAAGGTATGGCTTTTATGGCTCAAGCAAGAACTTTTGAATGGACAGATGATAATTCTGAAGCATTATCAGAAGTTCAATTAGGAATGCTAATTTCAAACCATTCTTATGGCGTTCCAATTACGGGTACTACCGGTGTTTTACCTTCTTGGTATATTGGCTCTTACACTCAAGACGCAAGAGATTGGGATGAAATAGCCTATGCATCTCCTTATTATTTAGCGGTCCTATCTGCCGGAAATGAAGGCCAAAGTAATGCAAATCCAGACCCGCTCGCTTTTGGTTACGATAAATTAACTGGAAATAAAGTGTCTAAAAATAATATGGTTGTAGCCAATGCACAAGATGCAGTGGTTGCAGCTGATGGAACACTAACTAGTGTATTAATTAATGCTTCTAGTAATCAAGGCCCAACAGATGATTATAGAGTAAAGCCAGACATTACGGGTAATGGTACTTCTGTAATTTCAACAAATAGTACTAGCGATTCTTCTACCACAACAATGACTGGAACATCAATGGCTTCTCCTAATGTAGCAGGGACATTATTGCTTTTGCAACAACATTATAAAAATGTGACCAACAATTTTATGAAAGCGGCAACTTTAAAAGGACTAGCTTGTCATACTGCTGATGATGCAGGAAATATAGGTCCAGATCCAGTTTTTGGTTGGGGGTTATTAAATGCTAAAAAAGCAGCCGAGACAATTACAGGAAACGGATTAAACTCATGGGTCTCAGAAGAAAATTTATTTCAAGAGCAATCTAGTTCTATAGTTGTAAAAGCCAGTGGAACAGAGCCTTTAATTGCATCAATAACTTGGACCGATGTTCCTGGAACAGCTAATAATGGAACTCTTCCTGCCAATGACACAACAAAAGCATTAGTAAATGATTTAGACATCAGAATTACTAAAAATGCCGTTACTTATTATCCATGGAAATTAAATTCCATTGCTTCTGCTGAAGCTACTCAATCAGGGGATAATGCAATTGATAATGTAGAGCAGGTTAAAATTGATAGCCCAACAAACAGCAATTATACCGTAACTGTAACCCATAAAGGGTTATTACAAACTGGAAAACAAAACTATAGCTTAGTAATTACTGGTTTAACCTCCTCTTTTTCAATTGTTCCAACTTCATCTGATTTGACAGTATGTTCTAATCAAAATGCCGTTTTTACTTTTAACTATAAGCAAGTTGGAAGTGGAACTACTGCATTTTCTCCAGTTGGTTTACCTGTAGGAGCTACTGCCACATTTAACAACAATTCATTGAGTGCAAATGGAACGGTGACAATGACCATTTCGGGGCTTTCAAATGTGATTCCAGGAGAATACAATATTGGAATAATTGGAAATAACGGAACAGAGACAGAAACTAGATATAAAACTTTAAAAATATTCAATTCTACATTTGTGCCAGTTAATTTAACTTCCCCAGCGAATTTAGTAACAGGGCTTTCAACCTCAGTAAATTTAGTATGGAGTAGTCAATTTAATGCAGAATCGTACACTGTTCAAGTGTCGACAGTTCCAAATTTTAGCACTACAGTTTATAACGCTACTGTAACTACTAATAGATATATTGCTAGAAGTTTGTTACAAAATACTGATTACTACTGGAGAGTAACTCCTCTTAATCAATGTGGCTCTGGATTGACTAGCAATGCAACTGTTTACAGGTTTAAAACTGGAGTACTCGTTTGTGGAGCTGCTGTTTTTAACGCAACGAATTTTACAAATGCTACTATCGCATCTGTAGCTAATTCAAGTGCTAGTGTTCCTGTAACAGTTACTGGAGGATACACAATTGGTAGCATGAAAGTAAACCTTAATTTAACCCATACTTACATTCAAGACATGACTATTTCACTTGTAGGACCTGCAAGTATTGGAAGCCCTGAAGTACTATTGTTTAAAGAAGCTTGTGGCGATAATGATAATATAAATTGTACTCTAGATGACAATGGAAATGCTCCTCAATGCTCTGGAATACCCTCAGTATCAGGACTTATTGCTCCCTATGAATCGTTAAGTGCTTTCAATAATTTACCTGCAAATGGAGAATGGATTTTAAAAATTAAAGATCCATATAATGGTGATGGTGGAACAGTGAATTCGTTCAGTATCGATATTTGTTATATTACTAATTCACTAGGTATAGATTCAAATAGTTTAACATACACTTCTGTTTATCCTAACCCTACAAAAGATAATTTAAATATTGATATTCCTAATGCTATTGGAACTTCAAAATTAAAACTATATGATGTTCAAGGAAGATTTGTAATGGAAACTTCAACTAATTCTACGCACGAAGTCATGAATATTGGAAATTTACAAAGTGGAGTATATATGCTTTCCATAGAAAACGAAAATAATAAAACGGTCAAAAAAGTAATATTAAATAAATAATAAAAAGGGAACTCAATGAGTTCCCTTTTTTTATTGCAGAAATTTAAATTTTTCTTAAAGCTTAAACCTTTTTACTATTATTTGGTCTTAAGACAATAAATCTTAAATAAAAATAAAATGAAAAAATTAATTGTAGCCGCTTTGTTGGTAGTTGGTTTATCAACATTTGCTCAAGTTGAAAAAAAGGATAAAGAAAGTAAAGGACCAATTGAAAAGTTGTCTCCAGAGGAAAAAGCTGAAAAAGGATTAAAAAGAATGACAAAACAACTTAAACTGACTGAAGCACAACAAAAGCAAATGAAAGTTCTAATGACAGAACAAGAGGCTAAACGAGCTGAAGCAAATTTTAAACCTAGTAAAGAAGATCGATTGGCGATGAAAGAAAAAATAAGCAAGATTCTAACCTCAGAACAAAACGCTACTTGGGATAAAATTCAAGAAGAAAGAAAAGAAAAAATGAAAGAAAAAATAGAAGAAAAAAGAAAGGAAAGAAAAAATAAAAAAGAAGGAAAACCAGAAAAAACAGAAGATAAATAATTATTTATTTTTTTGTTCAAGAAAAATAATTTAGATTTGAACTAAATTTAAATCAATTCTCATGAAAAAAATAATAATTGCATGTTTTTTAATGTTAGCCGTTAGCATAACAGCAAATGCTCAAAACAAGAAAAAAACTACTGGTGATGTATCTAAAGAGGTCGTAAAACTTACTCCTGCAGAGGCTGGTAAAAAAGATGGAGTTGCCATTTCTCAGTTTTTAGGACTTGACGAAAATTTAACTATTGCGTTTTGTAATTTATTTGAAATGAAACACGAAGTAATGCTAAGTGCTACTGAAACAAATGAAAGCAAAAAAGAAATGTCAAGAATTGTAGGTTTGAAAATCGAAGCTACAATCGACTCTGAAAGACTTGAAAAATTAAAAGCAAATACCTCTCTTTACAATCAATTGTTGAGTACTGATGCTTTTGAAAAATAATATTTTTAATATATTAAATAAAAAAAGGGCTTTCAAATGAAAGCCCTTTTTTTATTACAATGTTTTAGCAACTTTATCAATTGCGTTAATTGTATAGTCTAAATCTTCATAGGTTAAAGCATCTGAAATAAACCAAGTTTCATAGGCAGAAGGGGCAATATATACTCCCTGTTCTAGCAGGCCGTGGAAAAATTTCTTAAACATTTCGTTATCCCCATTTGAAGCAGTTTGAAAATCATAAACTGAATTCTCATCAAAATGAACTGAAATCATAGAGCCTAGTTGATTGATGGTAAATATAATTCCATTTTCAGTGAGTACTTTTTTTATTCCTTTTTCTAAATAAACAGTCTTTTCTGAAAGTCTTTGGAACACACCATTATCTTTTTCTAATGCATTTAACATTGCCAGTCCAGCAGCCATAGCTAAAGGATTACCTGATAAAGTTCCCGCCTGATAAACCGGTCCTAAAGGCGCTAAATGATTCATTATTTCTGCTCTTGCCGCAAAAGCACCAACAGGCAATCCCCCACCTATTACTTTTCCAAAGGTCACAATATCTGATTTTACATTCAGTAATTCCTGCGCTCCACCCCTAGCCAATCGGAAACCAGTCATTACTTCATCAAAAATTAATAAAATATTATTCTCGTCACAAATTTGTCGTAACGCTTCTAAAAAGCCTGCTTTAGGGGGAATACAACCCATATTTCCTGCAACGGGCTCAATTATAATAGCTGCAATTTCACCCAAATTAGCATTCACCAGCGCATTCACACTTTCTATGTCATTATATTTAGCCAACAAAGTGTCTTTAGCAGTTCCTTGAGTTACCCCCGGACTGTTTGGAGAACCAAAAGTAACCGCTCCACTCCCTGCTTGAATTAAAAAGGAATCGGAATGTCCATGATAACAACCAGCAAATTTTATTATTTTATCTTTTTTGGTAAATCCACGAGCCAAGCGAATAGCGCTCATGCAAGCTTCTGTTCCTGAATTCACAAACCGAATTTTATCAATTCCAGGTACCATTTTAATCGCTAAAGCTGCGATTTGAGTTTCCATTTCTGTTGGCATACCAAATGAAGTTCCCAGTTTGGCTTTCTCAATGACTGCATCAACTACCGGTTGATAGGCATGGCCTAAAACCATGGGACCCCAAGAATTAATATAATCTATATATCGGTTTCCATCTTCATCAAAAACATAAGCTCCTTTTGCACTTTTTGCAAATATTGGAGTGCCTCCAACAGCTTTAAATGCTCTAACAGGTGAATTTACTCCTCCTGGAATTACTTTTTCTGCTTCCGCAAATAGTGCGCTGCTTCTTTTATATAACATTTTATAATCTTGAATTTATTCTATAATTAGTACCTGCCCTACAGAAATAGTAGTGTCGGAAATATTATTTTTCGCCTTTAAATCATCAATAGAAATATTGAATTTCTTAGAAATAGAATACATTGTATCTCCTTTAATCACTTCATATTCCTTTTTCTTAACTACCCCTTGAGCAGTAGGAACAACATACTCTTTTCCTAAAACTTCCGCATCGTATTGATCCAAATGGTACCTTTCAATTATGGCAATTAATTTTTCTGGATATTTAGGATCAGTAGCATATCCAGCCGCTTTTAATCCTTTTGCCCATCCTTTATAGTCGTCTTTTTCTAATTTGAATAATGGCTCATACCACCTTCTACTCTTTAAAAATAGTGCATGATCATTATACGATTCACTTGCTTGGTTGTATTTTCTAAAACATTCTTGTGCAGCATCATCATCATATTTTACTGAGGGTCCATTCCAATCTTGATGGCATTTAATTCCAAAATGATTATTTGCTATAGCGCTTAAAGGTCCCGTTCCAGCTCCTGATTCTAAAATTCCTTGCCCAAGGCAAATACTTGCAGGAATTCCGAATTGAACCATATTACTTTTTGCAATTGGTTGGTACGAATTGATGTAGGCTAAAACTATTTCTGGTGTAACTTTAACTCTGGTAGTCGCTTCTAATATTTCAGTTTTAGGCTCTATCGTTTTAACAGAATCTGTTGAATTCGCCACAGGGTTGGAAATTTCCAATGATTTAATTACTTCCACTTTTGTTGGTGGTTTGTAATTTTTAGGTCGAGTAGTTTGAATTACAACTTTTTTTGAAGTACAGCTTGCCGCAAATAAAACGATAAATAGTAAGGCTATTTTTCTAATCATTGTGTTATAATTTGTTGTAAATTTTTATTTTTTAAATAGATATTCATTCCCTTTATTCCCTGAAGCCCGCCGGTGTGAATCGCAAGTATCTTAGCACCCTTCGAAAAAAAACCATTTTCGATTAATTCAACTATTCCAAACATCATTTTACCAGTATATACTGGATCTAATGGGATTTTTGTTTGTTGATAAAAATCATTAATGAAACGAACTAATTCTTCATTAATTTTTCCGTAACCCCCAAAATGATAATCGGTTACTAACTCCCAATTGGACTTCACGGCAAATTTACGAATATCCTCGGACAAAAAATCACCTTTTAGCGATGGAAATCCAATTATTTTTTGATCTAAATGAGAAGCATTTATTAATCCCGAAATAGTGCCGCCAGTTCCAATGGAACAACAAATATGTGAAAATTGTGAATCTTCCGCTGTCAATATTTCTTCACAACCTTTAACTGCAAGTGAATTTGCACCTCCCTCCGGAATTAAATAAAAATTGCCATATGTTTTTTGTAATTTTTCAAGGAATAGATTAGTGGTTTTATACTTATAATCTTCACGAGATACAAATTGAAATTTCATACCGCACTCTTGGGCAAATTGCAACGTTGGATTTTCATAAATTTGAGATTCCAATTCGTCTCCTCGAATAATTCCAATGGTTTCAAATTTATTTTCCTTTCCAGCATAAGCCACAGCGGCAATATGATTTGAAAACGCACCGCCAAAAGTGAGTAATTTAGTTTTCTGCTCCTCATTTGCTTTAAGCAAATTGTATTTTAACTTTCTAAATTTATTACCAGAAATAAAGGGATGTATCAAATCTTCACGTTTAATATATAAAGTGATTTCGTCGGGAAATTGATACTGTATTTGCTGGTTTACAACCAAAATTCAATAAATTAAAATTTGATTTTGCAAAGATACGGCTTAAAAGAAAATTAAATTCTAATAATATCTTAACAAAAGAAAACATTCATCATAAAGTTTATAAATTTGTAAAATGAAGGAAATGGATAATGAAAATAAATTAATTGAAGGGGTCGATTATTATATCACTCCGGAAGGTTATAAATGTTTTACAGAAAAGCACCACTTAAACCGTGGCTATTGCTGCAAAAGTGGCTGCAAACATTGTCCCTATGGATTTGATAAAAAAACAAACGAAATCAGAAAATAAATTAGACAAATGACTTTTCAAGATCAAATTAAAGAAGGAATACCTACTGTTTTACCTCAGCCAAAAGCTTTTGAAACAGAAATTAATCACGCTCCTAAAAGAAAAGAAATTTTATCTGATGATGAAAAAAAATTAGCGCTTAGAAATGCTTTGCGTTATTTTGATCCAAAGGACCATCCCGTTTTAGTTAAAGAATTTTCTGATGAATTAGAACAATACGGCAGGATTTACATGTATCGTTTGCGTCCAGATTATAAAATGTATGCCCGACCGATATCAGAATATCCGGGAAAAAGCGAACAAGCAAAAGCAATCATGTTGATGATTCAAAACAATCTTGATTATGCTGTAGCGCAGCATCCTCACGAGCTGATTACCTACGGTGGAAATGGGGCTGTTTTCCAAAATTGGGCACAATACCGACTCACTATGAAGTACCTTTCAGAAATGACCGATGAGCAAACATTGACCATGTATTCTGGACATCCGATGGGTTTATTCCCTTCTCATAAAGAGGCTCCTAGAGTGGTGGTTACCAATGGGATGGTTATTCCAAATTATTCAAAACCTGATGATTGGGAGAAAATGAATGCTTTAGGCGTTTCGCAATACGGACAAATGACCGCTGGAAGTTACATGTATATTGGTCCTCAAGGGATTGTTCACGGAACTACAATTACGGTGTTAAACGGATTTAGAAAAATTAAGAAAAATCCTTCCGGAGGTTTATTTGTGACTTCTGGTTTGGGAGGAATGAGCGGAGCACAACCAAAAGCAGGGAATATTTCAGGTTGCGTCACTGTTTGCGCCGAAGTAAATCCTAAAATTACTCACATTCGCCATTCACAAGGATGGATCAATGAAGTGGTTGAAACTATTGAAGCATTAGTCCCAAGAGTCAAAAAAGCGCTTGAGAATAAAGAGGTTGTTTCTATTGCCTATTTAGGAAATGTGGTTGATATTTGGGAACGATTTGATGTAGAAAATATACTTATTGATTTGGGATCCGACCAAACTTCCCTCCATAATCCTTGGGCTGGTGGTTATTA
>CALPNL020000071.1 GCA_943324925.2 Chitinophaga pinensis
TAAAGCTTAATTAATTTAAAATTAGCAACTTACATTTAGGATTATTATTAAATTTACAAAAAAAAGCATATGAGTTTTATCCCCGATGAATTTAAGATTACCGCACCCTTATTGCAAAACACCTATCTAGTTAACGGAGAATTAAAAGAATGGAAGGGTCCAACTACCAAAGTTTATTCCACGATTTCCTCCACTGAAAATTACGAACCTACGTTTTTAGGTACCATTCCTACAATGGGAAATAATGAAGCTAATGAAGTGGTTCAAGCAGCAGTAAATGCTTTTGACAATGGCCAGGGAAATTGGCCTACAATGAAAGTGGTGGACCGAATAAAATGCATGGAGAATTTTGTTAGTCAAATGAAACTAACACGAAGCGAGGTAGTGAAATATTTGATGTGGGAAATTGGGAAATCACTTCCGGATTCCGAAAAAGAGTTTGATCGAACAGTTGAATATATCCTTGACACCATAGAAGATTATAAAAAATTAGATAGAAATTGTGCGCGTTTCACTAAAAGTCAAGGGATTAATGCAATGGTTCGCCGTGGACCTTTGGGAGTTGTTTTGTGTTTAGGACCCTATAATTATCCTTTAAATGAAACTTTTACTTTGCTTATTCCCGCGATTATAATGGGAAATACAGTAATTTTTAAACCTGCAAAGTTGGGTGTTTTATTAATATCACCTTTGTTAGAAGCCTTCAAAAGCAGCTTTCCAAAAGGGGTAATAAATATTGTTTACGGTCGTGGTCGTGAAGTTGCTTCTCCAATTATGCAATCGGGAAAAATTTCCATCTTAGCTCTAATTGGGAATAGTAAATCGGCTATAGCACTGCAAGACCAGCATCCAAATAAAAATAGATTACGACTTATTTTAGGTCTTGAAGCTAAAAATCCTGCGATTGTTTTGGCTGATGCCGATTTGGATTTGGCAATTCAAGAATGCGTTTCGGGAAGTTTGTCTTTCAACGGACAACGATGTACGGCGTTAAAAATAATATACGTCCATGAATCTATAGTTGCCGAATTCAATCGAAGATTTGCTGAGAAAGTGGATGCTCTAAATTTTGGAAATCCTTGGGAGAAATCGGTTTTTTTAACCCCATTACCGGAAAAAGAAAAACCAGCTTATATTCAGGAATTAATTGATGATGCAACAAGTAAAGGGGCAAAAGTGATCAATGCTAAAGGAGGTCAGCATTCCGAGAATTATATTTTCCCAGCAATCTTGTATCCAATAAATAAGGAGATGAGGGTTTATCATGAAGAACAATTTGGCCCAGTAGTTCCTATTATCTCCTTTAAAGACATACAAGAACCTTTGAATGATATGGCTGAATCAAATTATGGGCAGCAGGTGAGTTTGTTTGGAAAAGACATCAAAACAATAGCGCCACTTATTGATACTTTAGTAAATTTAGTAACCCGTGTGAATTTAAATAGCTCTTGCCAAAGAGGACCCGATGTGTATCCATTTACTGGAAGAAAAGATTCTGCAGTGGGAACATTAAGTATTCATGATGCACTTCGTTCGTTTTCAATTCGAACATTTGTTGCTTCGAAAGACAATGAGTACAACAATGAAATTTTACAACAATTATTGAATAGTAAAGAATCTAATTTTATCAATACAGATTACATTTTATAATAATACTTGATTAAAACCTCAAAAAAAACTGCAAATTTGATTTTATTTAATTTGCAGTTTTTTGTTTTTAAAGTATCAAACAGTCGTTAAAAAATAGTCTGCTATTTCTATTTCTAGTGAATTACCATTTCTTTTTTTGTATTTTTGACAGGCAATAAATAATCTATGATAGAAGAAAGAGTAATATTGGTTAATGAATCTGATGAACCAATTGGAACAATGGAAAAAATGGAAGCGCATGAAAAAGCGATTTTACATCGTGCCTTTTCCGTTTTTATTTTAAATAAAAATAACGAAATCATGCTTCAGCAAAGAGCGCATCATAAGTACCATTCTCCTTTACTATGGACCAATACTTGCTGTAGTCACCAACGTGTGGGGGAAACCAATATAGAAGCTGGAACTAGAAGGTTAAAAGAAGAAATGGGATTTGAAGCGAATTTGAAAGAATTGTTTCATTTTATTTACAAAGCCCCATTTGATAATGGATTGACAGAACACGAGTTAGACCATGTAATGATTGGTTATTTCGATAACGAGCCTGAAATCAACACAGAGGAAGTGGAAAGTTGGAAGTGGATGAAAATTGAAGACATCAAGGAAGATATGATTAATAATCCTGAAATTTATACCATTTGGTTCAAAATAATATTCGATGAATTTTACCATTATCTAGAAGATCATAAAATATAAAGTAGCACCATGAAAGTAACCATAAGTAGAAAAGCCCATTTTAATGCCGCTCACCGTTTGTATAGAAAAGACTGGACATTTGAAAAAAATGATGCGGTTTTTGGTAAGTGCAACAACCCTAATTTTCATGGCCATAATTATGATATGATTGTAAGTGTTACCGGTTCTATAGATCCGGAAACCGGTTATGTAATGGACGTAAAAATTCTTTCAGATCTTATTAAAGCTGAGGTAGAAGATAAATTTGACCATAAAAATCTGAATTTAGATGTTCCTGAATTTCTAGATTTAAACCCTACAGCTGAGAATATTGCGGTGGTAATTTGGAACAAAATTCGAAATAAAATTGATTCTAAATTCGATTTAGAAGTTGTTTTATATGAAACTCCACGTAATTTTGTAACCTATAAAGGCGAATAATGAATTTAAAAACTGGTGATAAAGCACCCTCTTTTTTAGCAGTTGACGCTAATGGATCTCCTTTTGACAGCAAAGAAATTATTGGTAAAAAACCAGTTGTAATTTATTTTTATCCAAAAGACAATACACCAGGTTGCACAATGCAAGCGTGTGGATTTCGAGATTCCTATGAGGATTTTATCGATTTGGGAGCTGAGGTTATCGGGGTGAGTAGCGACACGGTAAATTCACATAAGAAATTCACCAATCAATATAAACTTCCCTTTATTCTATTATCTGATTCCAATAAAAAAATTAGAAAACTATTCGGTGTCCCAGATAAATTATTTGGACTATTACCGGGCAGAGTAACTTATATTATTAATAAAGCAGGTATAATAACTATGATTTTTGATAGTGTGATGGCGACAAAACACATTGCAATAGCATTAGAATCTTTAAAAAAAAACAGTCATGAAATTTGATATTTATCCATTACAATTTGAACCTATTTTAAAAGAGAGAATTTGGGGAGGAGAAAAATTAAATTCTGTTTTGAACAAACCGATTACTTCAAAAAGTACCGGTGAAAGTTGGGAAATATCTACTGTTGAAGGCGATGTAAGTGTTATTTCAAATGGAACTTTAAAGGGAATTTCTCTAAATGAAGTCATTGGTAATTTTCCAAAAGAAGTTTTAGGAACAGCAGTATTTGAAAAATTCGGAAAACAATTTCCTTTATTATTTAAATATTTAGATGCTAAAACAGATTTGTCCATTCAGGTTCACCCAAATGATGCATTGGCAAAAAAGCGACACAATTCTTTTGGTAAAACGGAAATGTGGTACATTATGCAAGCCGATGAAGGTTCTAGAATTATAGTTGGTTTCAAAAATAATTCCAATGCTAAGGAATATGTTTCACATTTGGAAAACAATACTTTACTTGCTCTTTTGGAAGAAGTAAAAGTTAAAACAGGTGATGTATTTTTTCTTGAAACAGGAACAGTTCACGCTATTGGCGCTGGGCTATTAGTTGCTGAAATCCAGCAAACTTCAGATATTACTTATCGATTATACGATTTTGATCGAGTAGATTCGGAAGGTAATAAAAGAGAATTACACGTTGAATTAGCCTTAGATGCAATAAATTATAATAAGGTTGAAACTCAAAAGAAGTATAATAAGCAGGAGAACGTTTCCAATGCAATGGTAAACTGTCCATATTTTACGACTAATTATTTGAATATTGCCGGCGAAATAAATGTTTCTAAATCGGCTACTTCATTCACTGTTTATATGTGTGCAGAAGGGGAGTTTCAATTAGAGTTTAATCGAGTACAATACCATTATTCAAAAGGAGATACGGTTTTAATTCCCGCAGCGATGACTGATTTTAACCTATTAGGGAAGGCAACTTTACTAGAAATTTATATTTCATAGTCCGTAATAGAAAGTTTATATGTACTTTTGCAGACGAAAATTTAAATTAAATTAAATATAAAATGGCAAACGTTAGAAATTTAAAAAAAGACATCAACTACGTTTTAGGTGATATTATTGAAGCAGTTTATTTGTTTGAAATTGCAACAACTGGAAAACCAACCGACGAAACAAATGCATTGATTGATGAAGCAATTGTAAGTTTTGATTCTTTAATAGGAAAAGTAAACGCAAAAAACGTTGAAAATAAAAAAGCACATTTCAAACAAATTAATGTTGAATTGGAACAAGTTGCTAATCAATTGATTACTAAAATCAACGCTTTACAATAATTAAAACTATAAAAAAAGGTAAAATATATTTTGGATTTTACAAATTCAATTCTATATTTGCACTCGAAATTAGTCGCCAGCGTAGCTCAGTTGGCTAGAGCAGCTGATTTGTAATCAGCAGGTCGTGGGTTCGAGTCCCTCCGCCGGCTCTTTTTGAAAAAACCATTTTACGAAAGTAAAATGGTTTTTTGTTTTTATATAAATAAGAAATTCTATTAATTCCCAGACTTGTCTACTACTGGTCGATTGCTTCTGTTAGCCAATTCCCATGCTATGACAAATGCCAATTTTGCTCTTTTAGCCAAGGCGTCAAATTCTATTTTATCTGCTGTGTCAGAAGGTTTGTGGTAATCGGCATGTACACCATTAAATAAAAAAACGGATGGAATTCCTTTTTTTGCAAAATTGTAATGGTCTGATCTATAATAAAAACGGTTTGGATCATTTCTATCATTAAATGTATAATCTAAATTTATATTTACAAAACTCTTATTCGCCTCTTCACAGATGGTATATAAATCAGATGATAAATAATCGGAACCTATTACATAAACATAATTATTGGAATCTTTATGTAAATCGTCACGGCGTCCAATCATATCGATATTGATATCTGTAATAGTGTTAGCAATTGGGAATAAAGGATTTTCTGAGTAATATTTAGAACCTAGAAGACCATGTTCTTCCCCGGTAACATGTAAAAAAAGGATGGAACGTTTTGGTCCATTTCCGTTTTCTTTCGCTTTTTGAAAAGCTTTTGCAATTTCCAAAACCGCAACAGTTCCTGATCCATCATCGTCTGCTCCATGGTAAATCTCTCCATTTTCAATACCTATGTGATCGTAATGAGCTGAAATAACGAGAACTTCTTCTGGTTTTTCGGAACCTTTAATAAACGCCCAAACATTTTCGGAATCAGGTAAATTTTTCTTTCTTCTTGAATTTAAAAAAGTTGACGGTATTCTTTGATAATAATCAGAAGCACCTTCCGGAAATGAAATTCCAGCTTTTATATATTGTGAAATTAAATAATCACCCGCTTTCTTTTGCCCTTTTGTTCCAGTATCTCGTCCTTCCATTTCATTAGATGCTATAATATCCAGATTCGTTTTTAATGACTCTTTAGTTATAGCTTTAATGTATCTCGTAGGTTTAACTTGGGCAAAGCTAATGGTAGTGAAAATTGCCAGTAATAATAATAGTTTACTATTTTTCATAAGGTTTACTTTTTTACAAATATCATAATTATTTTTAAATTCTCGGATTTTCTTTTTGTCATTTGAAAATGATAAAATTGTACTAATTTATTTATATATCGAATTAATATTCCTAAATTTACATTAGTATTAATATATTAAAATAAATAAATATGAAAAATTTAATTGCGGTATTAGCTTTGTCACTATTTACAGCTGCTATGAGTGTTAATGCTCAAGAGAAAAAACCAAAAGCAACTGATAAAAAAGAATGCGCTAAAGAAACTAAATCTTGCGATAAAGAAAAAAAAGCGGGATGTTGCGCTAAAATGGCAGCAAAAAAATAAATATAGTTAATTCTACTAAATTTATTAAGCATTTGAGAAATCAAGTGCTTTTTTTATTTATTAGACCGATGATTATAGAATTTCAATTTTAAGAACAGACATCAAATTAAAAAGGCTGTCTTTTCAGACAGCCTTAAATAATCCAATTAGAATTTTATAATTCAAAAGTCATTGAAATAACAATGTTGTTCATTACCGAATCGACATTGGAATAATCAGTCATACCAACATTAAAAAATTGCTTTTGATAATTTCTTTGCGAATGTGAATAAGTCACATCTAATTTTGTACCTCCAAAATTATAACCGAATCCTGATGAATAACCAATTAAATTGCCAATGGTTGTTTGGTTAACATAAGGGCTTTTTTCAGTACGATAACCCGCTCTTAAACTAAGAGCTTTAATTCTATATTCGCCTCCAATTCTTAATTCGGTGGCTAGACCAAGTTTATTATTGATTTCTGAATTCAAATCTCTATAATCGCCATTTGGTGAAAATTCAATATTTGAATAATCTTTCATTGAATAATCTATACTTAGTAATCCCGATTTTTTATAGATGTAAGCTAAACTACCTGTCCATTTACCTGGAGTGCGTAATTGGTAAGGTTCGTAAACATTTATTACCATCGGATTTACCCTAACTGTTGGTAATTCTCCCGTGGCATTTGCGCTAACTGAGGAAATACCTTGAGAGAGTTTATCAGAAATTTCATACCATGTAGGAGATTCATAGGCTACACCTACTCGAACTTCCTTATTTAACTTGGCTATAGCGCCTAATTGAAAAGAAATTCCATTTCCAAAAGTGGTCAATTCATTATCAAATTGAAGTCTTTGTACGCCTGATAACAAATTATTAGAATTATCTTCATAAAAACTAGTATTTTGAGTATAATCAATAAATCGGGTATTGACATTTACTCCGAAGTAAAATTTATCTTTATATTGTCCAGCAGCGTTAAAGGTAAGCTTCCCGTTATAACCATTTGTTCTAATATAGTTTTCTTGGTAATAATTTCCTCCAGTTGGAACTAATGATATGTAATTTCTATTGGAGGATTCATTGTAATTTGCTGCGGGATCTATAATATAGGCTTGATACCCTAAAAAAGCTTGCTGGGTTCCAAAACCATAATTTGATCCTAAATAATCATATAAATCAGTAATTGATTCTCTTGGTTGTGTTTGAAGATTTGATATTGAAACGCCATTATTTCTGTTCGCATAATATTTAAAATATTCCCCAATTGAATTGGAGGGATTGGTACCAGAAGAAAAAACAGTATTATTGAAATTATTGGTATTCTCATAGTTTAGTGTAAAACTAAATTTACTCCAATCACTTTTTTTATCTGTATTTTTAATTACAAAAACAGCACCAAATTGATTAATATCTGCAGAAGTTGAATTTTCTAAATCACTATTTCCAAAGTAATTTGATTTATTTTTAACTCCATAAGTACTTGTTGTAAGCGCAGTTTGATTGTTTAAAAAAATTGCTGATCCTGCTGGATTCACATTGACCGATGAAAAATCGCCACCTAAAGCTCCAAATGCGCCACTCATGGCGCTAAATCTGGCAGTACCGAGCGTGTTTTCTTGAGAAAAGCGCAATGCATCTGTTATATCTTGAGAATAAATAAAAGAGGTGTATAAACCTAAAATAATAAGTAGGATATTTTTTTTCATTTTAATTGAATTGTTTTGCCAGTTATAAAATCATAATTTTATCTTCTTCCGCCACCCCCTGAACCGCCTGATCTTCCGCCTCCAAAACTTCCTCCTCCACCATAACTTGGACTTGGAGAATAACTTCTAGGTGAAGCGCTTTCACTTCTTGGGTTAGAAATTTCTGCCCTTACAGGGGTATAACTTCTTGGAGATTCAGTTTCAATTCTTGGATTTGTTATGTCTGCTCTTGTAGGATTGTATACTTTAGGAGTGTCATTTGTTGCTCTTGGATTTACATCATTTACCCTTACAGGATTGAAGACTCTAGGGGAACTTGAATCGGAAATTCTAACTCCATTTGAAACGCTATTTCGTCTTCCCACAGAAGAATTATCACGATTATTTGCAATTCCAGATCTTCCAAAATCATATCTTCCAGAAACCCGACCACTTGATCGTCCACCTCTAATCCCATTACTATACGAGTAGTAGTATGGATTATTAAAATTGTTTATACCCCAACCATAATAACCGTAATTTGGTCCCCACCAATTATTCCAACCCCATCCCCAACCAATATTAGGACCATACCAATTATTCCAACCCCATCCATATCCTATATTAGGACCATACCAAGAATTCCATCCAAAATTCCAGTTCCATCCATAATTCCAAAGAGAATTATAACCCCAATTATTCCAACCCCAATTATTATCATAAATAGTAACATTTATTGGTTGTTGGTTATTTCCCCATCCGGAATAACTAGGTTTTTCATTTTGATTAACTACAGAATCTTGAATTGAAGAATAGTTTTCTACATCCGTAAAAACTTGATCTTGCTCGTTCTTCTCTCTTAAAGTAGTGAAGTAATCCTTGTATTTATCAACATTATTGTCAGAATTTCTATTTTCATTTTCGTCAGTTCCGTAGATACCATCACGATCATAGTAGGTGCTGCTTTTATAGGAACCACAAGAAACCATTAGCATGCTAAAACCTATAATTAAATAAAAAATCGAGGTTGATTTTGCCGAAGAAAAATAATTAGTTTTCATATCTATGCATTTTAAATTGTTGTTCATTACAAAAATAGTTAGTTTTGCCGAACTATTTAGTTAAAATTAGTTAAACAATTTTAGTGCCAAAATATTTTATCATGAGCAAGAACTTAACAACAAGATCCGAGGATTATTCAAAATGGTATAATGAGTTAGTTGTCAAGGCTGACCTAGCTGAGAATTCAGGGGTTAGAGGGTGTATGGTTATTAAACCCTATGGATATGCTATATGGGAAAAAATGCAAGCCGAATTAGACAGAATGTTCAAAGAAACAGGTCATCAAAATGCCTATTTCCCTCTATTTGTTCCAAAGAGCATGTTTGAAGCAGAAGAAAAAAATGCTGAAGGTTTTGCAAAAGAATGTGCTATAGTAACACATTATAGATTAAAAAACGATCCTGATAAACCAGGGAAATTAATGGTTGATCCAAATGCTAAATTGGAAGAAGAACTAATTGTTCGTCCTACTAGTGAAGCAA
>CALPNL020000072.1 GCA_943324925.2 Chitinophaga pinensis
TGTGCCCCATAAATTCCGTCACCCATTTCAATTGAATTTAAATAGACTTCCATAATCCTTTCTTTACCCCAAATTAATTCAATTAAAACGGTAAAATAAGCTTCAAACCCTTTCCGGATATAGCTCCTTCCTTGCCAAAGAAAAACGTTTTTAGCTGTTTGCTGTGAAATGGTGCTTCCACCTTTTATCTTTTTCCCTTTTTGGTTGTTTTTAAGCGCCATTTTCATTGCAATAAAATCAAATCCATGGTGCGTTAAAAAGGTTCCGTCTTCACTTGCAATTACTGCTTTTTGTAGATTTTTAGAAATCTCTTCAATAGGAACCCAGTCGTGATTGCACACCATTTCTTTGCCGTCCAATTTCATTTCAATGGATCTGGTAGCCATTAATGGCGTAAAAGGAACGGGTACAAATTTGAATATAATAACCATTCCAATTGAAATTCCTATAAACCAAAGAAATACTCTAATTGCGATTCGGATAAATTTTTTCCACATATAATTTATATTAAATCGGCCAATTCTGTGCCTATTAAACTGCCAATAGCAACTCCCATTCCGCCCAGTCGAACGCCACAATATACATTGTTGGATAGGGGTTCCACGATTGGATTTTTTGAAGCGCCTAGCCCCATAATTCCACTCCAACGATGTTCGACGGTACACTCTTGATTAGGTAAAATTACTTCTTTTAATAGCCTTTCTAAATGGTTTTGAATGATTTGCGTTTCACCAAATTCATCAGTTGCTTCGCTTTGAAAATCCAAGTTTCGGCCTCCGCCAAATAGAACTCTATCGCCAATATTTCTAAAATAATAATAGCCTTTGTCAAAATGAAAGGTTCCTTTTAGGTGTAAATTTGGTATTGGCTGAGTTATTAAAACCTGAGCTCGCGCTGGTTTAACTTCGCCTTTGGTTAGTTCTGAAGCAAATCCATTGGTGGCAAATAATAGCTTTTGAGTTTTGAATGAAAAATCTCCAAGCGCTACCTCAACATTGGTTCCATTGTCATTAAATGCAATCACTTTTTGTTGGTTCAAAATCAAGATGTCATTTGCCGCAGCTTGTTTTAATAATTCTTGCATCATATTTCCGGTATCAATTTGGCCCTCAAAAGGATTGAAAATTACACTTTCAAATATTCCGTTAAATCCAAAGCGATCCATTTCTTTAGAATAAACATCCGCTTTAAATAAAGGCTTCAAAATTTCGTTGATGAAAGGAAGTTTATTGGTGCATTCCAAATAATCCGTCTCGTGTTCTTTTAAAAACAACTCGTATCCGCCAAAAGGTTTGAAGTCTAAGCGGTCATCGCCTACGCGTTTTCGTAATAACTTAAGTCCTTCCCAGCGTTTTTGAATCAAATTAATTACTTCTTCTTCGGAATGGAATTTCAAATCGTCTATAATTTCAGATAAGCTTCCAAAACAGGCAAAACCAGCATTTTTAGTACTTGCGCCTTGAGGTAAAACGCCTTTTTCAAGCACAATTATTTTACTATTTGGGAATCGTTCGCGAAGTCGTAATGCAGCGTGAAGGCCAACAATGCCACTTCCTACAACGGTATAATCAACATTGGTAAACCAATTTTTTATTTCCCAATAACTAAGCTGCATCTTTTTTTATTTCAAATGTAATTAATCTTGGGATATTATAATAATTTTGATCGCCAATCACTACTATTTGATCCTTATAAAATAAATATATTAGAAAAATTGAGTACTTTTAAACCTTCAAAAAAATTAAAACTATGAAAAAATTACTGATTTTAACATTAATTACTATGAGTGTAAATACGATTGTAGCTCAAAATGTTATGTCGCCCGAGTTACTTTGGAAATTGGGTAGAATTTCTCCATTAGGAATTTCTAAAGACGAGAAAAATATTATTTATAAAGTTTCAACACCTTCTGTTGATGAAAACAAATCGAACTCGAAGTATTATTCGATCCCTGTAAATGGCGGAACTGCTATTGAAATTTCAGAATACAAATTTTTATTGGCAGATAAAAATATTTCTCCAGATGGGAAATATACCATTTACAATGAAGAGGTAAAAATCGATAAAGTGCACGGAAAAGACTTCTATCCCAATTTAGATAAATCGAATGCTCAAATCTACAATGGATTGGATTATCGCCATTGGGACGCTTGGAACGAAGGTAAATTCAATCATGTTTTTTATAAATCAAACGGAGAAAAATCGGTTGGAATTGACATTATGAAAGGCGAAAATTTCGATGCTCCACAAAAACCATTTGGAGGTGACGAAGATTACATTTGGTCGCCAGACAGCAAAAGTATCTTGTACGTTTGCAAGAAAAAAGCAGGAACAGCTTATGCCATTTCTACCAATACTGACATTTACGAATACCATCTTGAAACTGGAATAACCGAAAACAGAACAGAAGGAAATTTAGGATATGATACCAATCCAACATTTTCTCCAACTGGAAATTTAACGTGGTTACAAATGAAACGCGACGGTTATGAAGCCGATAAAAACGACATTGTAGTTAGCTTTAAAGGAACAACTATTAACCTTACGGCGAATTGGGATGGAAGCGTCGAGAGTTTTATTTGGAGTAAAGACGGGAAGAAAGTTTATTTTCAGGCGCCTGTTGATGGGACGCTTCAATTATTTGTAGTTGATTTTCCGGGTTTAACCAAAAAAATGCCACAAGTAGTTCAGGTCACCAACGGTGATTTTGACGTTTCAGGATTAGTAGGAATTGTAGGGGATCAATTCTTTGTTACCAGATCAGATATGAACCACGCTGCGGAATTGTATTCGTATGATTTAAAGAAAAAAGTATGGAATCAATTGTCCAATGTTAATTCAGCAACCTACTCCACATTGGCGTTAAGCAAAACAGAAAGAAGATATGTTACCACAACCGACGGTAAAAAAATGTTGGTTTGGGTGATATTACCTCCCAATTTTGATGCTTCAAAAAAATACCCAACGCTATTGTATTGCCAAGGCGGACCGCAATCCCCTTTAACTCAATTTTACTCTTTCCGTTGGAATTTCCAATTAATGGCTGCTAACGGATACATTGTTGTGGCTCCAAACCGAAGAGGAATGCAAGGTCATGGAGTAGAATGGAACGAGCAAATTAGTAAAGATTGGGGCGGACAAGTGATGAGAGATTACCTTTCGGCGATTGATGATGTGGCTAAAGAAAGCTATGTTGACAAAGCAAGATTAGGATGTGTTGGAGCAAGTTACGGTGGATATTCGGCGTTTTATTTGGCTGGAATTCACAATAACAGATTCAAAACTTTTATAGCTCACGATGGCGTTTTTAACACCACAAGTATGTTTGGAACTACAGAAGAAGTGTTCTTTAATAACTGGGATTTTGGTGGTGCTTATTGGGAAAAAGACAACAAAGCGGCTCAAAAAACTTACACAGAATTTAATCCTGCAAGCCACGTTGATAAATGGAATGCACCAATATTGATTATTCAAGGAGGAATCGATTTTAGAGTTCCTATTGGGCAATCGCAAGAGGCTTTTCAAGCGGCACAATTGCGCGGTATAAAAAGTAGATTCTTGTATTTCCCAGAAGAAAATCACTGGGTATTAAAACCTCAAAATGCACAAGTTTGGCAAAAGGAATTTTACAAATGGTTGAAAGAAACACTTTAAAAATTTCAAATTAAATACTTAAACCACGGGATTCGTTCCGTGGTTTTTTATTTCAAATGCATTCGTACCTTTGTAAATCAGAATTAGAAATTAAAAATGAACTTCACCTATTCAAAAGCCGAAAAACTAAAAAGCAAAACGACTATTGATTTACTTTTTTCAAAAGGAAAATCGGTATCGAAATATCCGTTGCGATTGGTTTATTTAGAAGGTGACTTTGGTGATGACCTCCCAATTAAAATAGGGGTTTCGGTTTCAAAAAAACATTTTAAAAAAGCGGTTGACCGGAACTATTTTAAACGGGTGCTACGCGAAACCTATCGCCTCAATAAACATTTGTTATGGGATAATTTATCCACTCCATTTTCGTTAATGTTACTTTATCAAAGCAAAGACCGACTGTCATTTGAGGAAATCAATAAAAAGACAATTCAGCTGTTTGAAAAATTTTTGGAAGCCCAAAAAACAGCCCTAAAATAAAATTATACGATGTTCAAATTCCTAAAAAAACGATTTATAATTCCGGTATTGGCATGCGGAATGTTATTTATTGGCGTAAGCTTTAAAGACGATTTTTTTGAAGTTGCCAAGCAAATAGAAATCTTCACGACCTTATTTAAAGCGGTGAATAGTAATTATGTAGACAAAGTAAATCCCGGTGATTTAATGGATAAAGCCATCAAAAGCATGTTGGCCGAATTGGATCCTTACACCAATTATTTCAACGAGCAAGATGTTGTAAAATACAAGATTAATAATACTGGAGAATACACTGGAATAGGCGCTGTGATTACTCGAAAAGAAGCTAAATTAATAGTAAAAGAAATCTACAAAAATTACCCTGCGGACAAGGCGGGACTAAAAGGCGGTGATGAAATTATTTCAATTGGAGACATCAGTTTAGCCGATTACAAAGAAGATGCGAGTCAGTTGCTCAGAGGAGGGAAAAATGCAAAAGTGGATCTAAAATACATTCGCCAAGGGAAAACCCTCTCGGCTCAGTTGGTTTTAGAAGAAGTCGATATAAAAGCGGTGCCTTACTTTAGTAAAATAGACGATAAAACGGGTTATATTGTTCTCAATCAATTTACTGTTAAGGCATCGGCACAAGTTAAAGAGGCGCTGGAGCAATTAAAAAGAGAAGGCGCGGAAAAAATTATTCTGGATTTACGAGGCAACCCGGGCGGTTTATTAAACGAAGCGGTTAGCATTTGTAATTTATTTGTTCCAAAAAATGAGGTGATTGTTACTACAAAATCCAAAACGGAGAAACACAATGTTACTTTTAAAACAACGAGAGAGCCTATAGATACTGAAATCCCTTTGGTGGTTATTGTGGATGGGAAAAGTGCCTCGGCTTCTGAAATTGTGGCTGGAGCGTTGCAGGATTTAGATCGAGCGGTGATTATTGGAAGTCGAAGTTTTGGAAAAGGATTAGTTCAACGCCCAATTGATTTGTGTTATGGAACTCAAATTAAAATTACTATTTCAAGATATTACACCCCTTCCGGAAGATGCATTCAGGCATTGGATTATTCCAATAAAGACAAAGATGGAAAAGCTATTCGTACCGCGGCCACGGATTATAATGCATTTAAGACTAGAAAAGGGCGAACAGTTTATGATGGCGGTGGGATTTTACCAGATATTATTTTAGACGAAACAAAACTCAGCAATATTTCAGAGGCCTTGATTAAAAACGACGGGATATTCAATTTTGTAACCGAGTATTATTACAAAAATCCAAATTTGGGAACGACAATTCCTGTAATTTCCGATTTGGACTTTGCTAATTTTAAGGCGTTTTTAAAGCGTGAAAAATTCTCTTTTGATACCGAAACCGAGTTAGCGCTAAAAAAGACTTTAACTGCCGCAAAAAAGGAGAAATTAGAGGCCTCAATTGCAAATGAATACCAACAGTTGCTTTCGGCCCTGCAAAAAAGTGAAGAAAATCTGTTGAATCAAAATCAGAAGGAAATCAAAAATCTAATTCTCGACGAAATAATCAAGCGCTATCAGTACAAAGAAGGGCTTTATTTATATTACACCAAAAACAATTCAGAGATTAAAAAAGGAGTTGGAATTTTGAATAATCCAATCGAATACAACAAGATTCTAAATTAGAATTTACTTGGTGATTTTCATTTCAATGTGAGGAATATCGTCTTCCAAGTACATTGCAGAGGTAGCTATAAATCCATGCGATTCATAGAATTTCTTCAAATACAATTGCGCAGAAATCGTAATGTTCTGCACCTTAAACCGACTGTTGATCTCTAAAATAGATTGGTCTATTAAGGAGTGACCGAAATTTTTATCTCGATCTTTTTCTGCAACCACAACTCTTCCTATGGAAGAAAAATCAAAATAATCTCCCGGTTTAAACAATCGAGAATAAGCAATTATTTCCCCTTCAAGTGTGCCAAATAAATGCAACGCCTTTTGGTCTTTGTTATCAATATCTTGGTAAACACAATTTTGTTCTACTACAAATACTTCCGATCTTAATCTCAATATTTGATATAATTCTTGCGTTGAAAGTTCGTCGAAAGTTTTGGTTTTCCAGCTTATTGACATCTTGTTTTTTATTTTTTGATGAATTTTACCGATTTAATTATCGCTTCCAATTCAAACATTAAGTCTCTTTTTTTCATTGAAGGGGCGTAACAAAAACCTTCTAAAACCAAAATTCTGCGGTTTCTATAATCTTTAATACAGTAATTTATAAATGGGCCCGACATAAAATCGTTTTTCATTTCCCAGGTCCCTTTGGTTTCAAAAGCAGTTCTTTTTGCCAATTTTGTTTTAGTAAAATAAGGAGAATACGCTTGCTCTGTAATCATTTTTGAGTACCGTTCGGTTCCATGAATATATAGCGCTCCAATAGAATCTCTGGTTTTAATAATGTTCTTAATTAAACTTGATTTATAACTGGATTCAATGTTTTTAATTGGTATTTGGTAAATCAAAATACTGGTGCTTCCGCCGGTGATTTCTTTTTTATACCACATGAATTTCTTCCTTGACAAAACGCTGCTATAGCCTTTTGGGATATTGATATCTATTTTAAATTTCTTTTTTATTCGGTCGGATTTTATTATGGAAGTATCGATAACTCGTTGGGTTTCGAGAATTTCCGTTTCCCGCATCAGCTTGATAATTTCAGCCGTATGTTTGTCAATGACGCTTAAAATTTCGTAGGTGTTTCTTCCGGAGATGTAGAAAATGTTTTGCGGAGTGGCAAATTCATTTTTCTTAATTTCAAAATCGATCGAATTGGCTTTTTTTATCACAATGCTGTTCCGGCTATTAACTACATAGCCCTCTAAAAACTTAATAGGATATTGATTGATGGTGAACTGCGGTTCTTCTTGTGGAAGCCCAATTACCGAGGAGGCAAATTTATTTCTAATGGTATCGCCAATCTCGCCTTTCCAAAGTTGGTCGTCTATTAATACAGAAATCGTATTGATGTCGCCAGTAGTTTTTTCATTGGCGTCATCGCTTTTGTTTTTACAGGAGAGGAAAAACAAAGCCGTTAACAGCAAAAAAAAATGGACTTTATTCATGTTTTTATTAATGAATTAAAGTCCAAATTTAAGTAAAGATATTGTATTAACCGCTAATTTTTAATTTCATTCCCGGTTTTAGATTTTCATTGCTAATGCCATTCCATTTTTTAATATCTGAAATGGTTATTCCAGGATATTTTTTGGCGATTTTATAAAGTGAATCCCCTTTTTGAACGTAATAATGTTCCTCGGAAACTTTAGCTTTGGTCGCTGATTTGTCTTTTTTAGCAGTTTTCTCAGCTACCACAACTTCTGTTTTAGAAACTATTAAAGTACTCCCTAATTGGATATTATTATCGGTAAGGTTGTTCCATAGTTTAAGATCATCAGTAGAAACCTTGTGCTTTTTTGCAATGTTCCCAAGGTTGTCGCCTTTAACAACCACATATTCCAGAGTTTTGTATTCTGTTTTTGCAGCTACATCAGCATCCGAATTTAGAGTGTCGTTTTCTTTTTCCAATGCCAATTTCAACTTGAATCCTAAAGCGATGTTTCCATTGGTTAAATTATTCCACTTTTTAAGATCGTCTATCGAAACTGCATATTTCTTAGCGATATTGCTCAGGTTATCTCCTTTTTGAACTACATAAAATTCCGGCGCTTTTGTATCGGCAACGGAAGTTTCCTTTTCCGTTTTTGTCGCTTTTTCATTTGCAGCAAGCGCTTCATTTTGACTATCAGTAGCTTTATTATCCGTTCTTATTTCTCTCTTCACTTTAGAAGCAACCTTTTCAGCAATTTTAATTTTCAATACTTTTCCTGAAGCAACACTGTTCTTTTTTAGGTCGTTCCATTCTTTAATGTTTGCAATGGTAACGCCGTATTTATTCGCTATTGAACTTAAATTGTCCCCTCGTTTAACCTTGTATTTTTTGGTGTTTGTTACCAAAGTCACTACCACCTCTTCCTTAAATTTAGTTTCGGCAACTAGTGGTTTGTCGGTATCAGCTGTTGGCTCTTTTTTAACCTCAGCAACCTCTTTCGATTCCAGGTCTTTCGGGTTTACGGCCACATTATCGTAACTGTATATTTTCAACATTTTGCCTCGTGGAGCGTAAGTTCCTCTTATACGATTCCATTTTTTAAGTTCTGATACGGAGACCCCATATTTATTGGCGATTTCGCTTAAGCTATCTCCCCGTTTTATTTTATAGAATCTTGTTTTAGTAACTACATGACCGTCTTCTGCTTCGTTAACTTTCGATGCGTATCGGCTTTCGTAAGGGCGTTCTATTTTGCTAGTTTCATAATTCACATAGGCATAAATTTTATCTTCATTAGAAGTATAAATCGCCACTTTATCATTTGGCATTCGCAAATAGTGATTTTCGCCTTCAATAAAAGGAACTACATCTCTTTTATAGGCTGGATTCAGCAACTGCAATTGCGAAACAGGAATGTCAATTAAATCGGAAATTTGCTTGAAAGTAATTTCCCTTTTTACCATTATGGTGTCGGTGGCAAAGTGCTTAATTTCTGCTCTATTAGGAACAATTCCGTGCTCTTTATGGTATTCATAAATGTACATCGTCGCTAAAAATGCAGGAACATATCCTTGTGTTTCTTTTGGCAAATGCTTTCTTATATTCCAAAAATTTTGCTGACCTCCCGATCTACGAATGGCTTTCGCCACATTTCCTGGGCCCGAATTATAAGACGCCAAAACCAAGTCCCAATCGCCAAAAATTTTATACATATTCGACATGTACAACGCCGCGGCATCACTGGCTTTTAGAGGATCGCTTCGGTCGTCAACATAAGTATTAATGTTTAATCCGTATTGTTTTCCCGTTTGAAACATAAATTGCCATAATCCTGTAGCGCCCACTCTTGAAACCGCTTTAGGGTTCAACGCCGATTCTACTACAGCCAAATATTTTATCTCCAAAGGAACGTTTTGTCTCGCCATGGCTTCCTCAAACATTGGGAAATAAAACTCAGAAATAGCCATTAATCTTTCGAAAGACTTCTTTCTGTTTTTTAAAAATGATTTGATGATGTTTTCAAGCCCTTGATTGTATTCGATATTAA
>CALPNL020000073.1 GCA_943324925.2 Chitinophaga pinensis
AACCTTCGAAACAACCAAATCTCCAACCAAGATATTACCGTTTTAAATCAATATGTAAAACCAAATTTTGATTTAAATAATAATAAAGGATACATAATTCTTACTACACACAATGCCAAAGCCGACGCTATAAACGCCAAAGCGCTGGAAGATTTAGAGGGAAAATTGATGACCTTCAATCCAGAAATTGTAGACGATTTTCCAGATAAAATCTATCCTATAGAACACAATTTACAATTGAAAGTTGGCGCTCAAATTATGTTTGTCAAAAACGATCCTTCCTTTGAGAAAAAGTACTTCAATGGTAAAATGGGATTCATAAAATCACTCTCAAGTAATGAAATCCTTGTTCATTTTCCAGAAGAAAATTTAACCCTAGAAGTTGAAAAATTTGAGTGGCAAAATATCCGCTATAAAATCAATGATACAACCAAGGAAATCGAGGAAGAAATAATAGGAACCTTCGTACATTATCCTATAAAATTAGCTTGGGCAATCACCGTTCATAAAAGCCAAGGACTGACCTTTGATAAAGCTGTCCTTGATGTTTCACAGGTCTTTGTTCCTGGCCAAGCCTATGTTGCTTTGTCCAGACTTAGGGCTTTAAATGGCTTAATTTTACTTTCTCCTTTGCAAATGAATGGTATTTCAAACGATCAAGAGGTGATGGACTATTCCTTGAACAAAGCCTCTGAAGAAGCGCTAGCTGTATCGTTACAACAAGACACCAAAAAGTACCTTCATAATTATCTAAAAGCAACTTTTGATTGGGCTGATTTGGTTCAAGAATGGAGAAATCATCAGTTCAGTTATAACGAAAAATCGGAAGTTTCTGAGAAGTCGAAACATGTTGTTTGGGCAAAAAAACAAGCGGAAAATATCGGAGAAATATTGGATCCATCCAGAAAATTTTTATCGCAATTGGACAAATTATTTTCTGCTGAGAATTTCGATATCAACCAAATAGCAGAAAGAATTCATGCGGCTTATAATTATTTCTATGCAACAATGGATCGCGCTGTTTACGATATTTTGTGGAAAATGGAAGAAGTGAAACGGGCTAAAAAAGCAAAAGCTTATTTCGATGAATTAGTGCTTTTGGAAGAAATGCAAATCAAAGCCGTTTTCCAATTAATGAAAGCCAAATTACTAATTAATACCGTCGCTGCTGGGTTAGAAATTTCTAAAGAAAATTTGACTTCCAACGAAATTAAATCCTATAGAAATAATAAAATTTCTGAAATTCAAACGAAGTTCAAAGAGCTAAATAGTACTATTGTAGAAGACGATGTCGATGTAAATCGTTACACCAAAAAGAAAAGTTCAAGAACAGCAACACCAAAAAAATCTACCGCACAGGAAACCTATGAGTTGTGGCTTCAAAGTAATTCTATAAATGAAATTGCTGCTATTAGAAAATTAACGACACAAACCATCTACGGTCATTTTGCCAAGTTAATAGAAGCAGGGCAAGTCCAACTTCAAGACGTAATGCCAGAAGACAAAATAGAAGCTTTAACCCTAATTTTCAAAGGATTTAAAGGAGAATCGCTGAACGAATTAATGGAAGTCCACGGCGATAAATTCACGTGGAACGACATGAGATTGTTCAAAGCGGCAATAGGAAAATTGGGTTAGTTCAACCAATAAACCACCATTACGGCAGGAATAAAATAGATTACAATAGTGCGAGCGCCATCATAGTCTTTCGCTAATCGTTGTCCAAACAGCAACATTAAAAGCGTAACACACGAGAATATTCCTGCATAAAAACCAAAAGTTCGGCCTTCATTTACATACAATTCAATTGCGCCAACAATGCTTAAAACACCGGATATTAATTCTAAAACTAGCACGTGAAATAAAGCAAAGGGAACTGCTTTTTTCAAGATGGTATTGGCAAAATGACCGGTTAACCATCCTACATTGTCTTTCCAATGGAACATTTTATCGTAACCAGATTGTAAAAAAGTGATTGATAAAAAAATCAAAACTAAAATAGAAGCTACATTATTCATAATTGGTTATTTTTTGTGAATTAAACGAGTTAGTTTTATGGATAAATCTGTTAAAATTATTTTTGCATTTCCGTTGCGTTCTATGTGATACATCGCGTCGGAAAGTTCCTTAAAAATTTCATTTATATTGTTTCCGTTTACAAATGGCGCAAAATTTTCCAATTGGAATTTAGGCACTTTTGTTTCCATGTAAACCAGTTTTTTTGTTTCGTAGTTCAGCATTAAAGCCTGGCGAAACATATCGATGCAAAAGTTCAAAAATTTCTTTTGTGTTTCTCTTCCCAAACCTGCAATTTGTTCGCTCCAAAGAATCAAATCCTGAATTGCTTCAGCGTTTCCTTTGGCTCTAAAAGCGGCACGAACCCAAGAAACAAACCATTCTTCAAAAGGGAGTTCTTCACTTTCTTCGTCTAGTAAAAGTAACGCTTTGTTGTAATTTCCTTGTGATTGGTGAGCAATTTTGTCGGCCAAACTCGCTTCAATATTTTCTTTAAGAATCAAGCTATCGGCGATTACTTTTTCGCTCAAACCGCCAAACCGCAACACTTGGCAGCGCGATAAAATAGTTTGAATTATATCTTCTTCATTTTCGGCAATCAAAATGAAAACTGTTTTTTCTGGCGGTTCTTCTAGTAATTTTAAGAGCTTGTTGGAAGCCGTAACATTCATTTTTTCGGCCATCCAAACAATTACTATTTTGTGCCCACCTTCGTAGGATTTTAAGGAAAGTAATTTCAATATTTCCTGGGCATCGTCGACGCGTATTTCCCCTTGCTTGTTTTGAACTCCTAAAATTTTGTACCAATCGAACAGTCCGCCGTAAGGATTTTCAACAACAAACTGACGCCAATCGGCCATAAAATCGACACTCTTGGGTTTTGTTTTTATTTCTTCGGTAGTTACCGTTGGAAAAATAAAATGTAAATCGGGGTGAGAAATCGACTTGAATTTTAGGTTACAGGATTCGTTTCCTTTGGTGTTTTTGCCGTCGGTATTGTGACATAAAATAGATTGAGCATACGCAATTGCCATCGCCAAAGTTCCACATCCTTCCGGCCCTACAAACAATTGTGCATGAGGAATCCTGCCCGAAGACGCGCTTTTTGTCAAATGATTTTTAAGGTATTCTTGTCCTAAGATTTGGGAAAACAGCATAAAGCAAAGATAATAGAAAGTTCTTAGAAAAGGTAATTTGAGGATTTGGTTATTCAGTTATTTGCTTAATTGTTTAATTGTCTCTATACAAATCGTTTCTAAAGCGTTAAGATTTAAATCCGATAATTTTTTAAAGTAGATACACGCCTTTCCCATTTTATATTTGCCGAGATCCTCAAGAAGATTGCTGTAGTCTCTATCTGGCGCCACCACATAAAGTGAGAATTCATTTTTTCGTGGGGAAAACCCAATTAGCATCGAGTCACCTTCGTGGCCACTGGCATATTTGTAATGGTAACTTCCAAATCCCACTATCGTTGGACCCCACATTTTAGGCTCAAAGCCCGACCATTTTTTCATTAATTCAATCAAAGCAAAGCTGTCTTGTTTCTTTTGTTCGTGGTCTACAAAAGAATCGATAAAGTCGATTACGGCGACTTCGGTTTCGGTAGTTTTATTTTTTGTTGCCACTTTATTAAATTTAAAATTTGATTGTCATATTTGTTGTAAGCGTATAATTTTGGTTTTCATTTGCAAATATTTTGTCCTTCGAATGATACATTTTTCCTTCAATTCTGAATTTAATTTTGCTGCTGAGATCATAGTCAAGATTGGAAGAAAGCCCAAAAGTTTGAAAGCCGTTGGCGGTTCCTGTTGAAATAATTATTTGTTTTTGATCGCTATAATATTCCCCTCTCAAAGCAATTTTAGTTTTATCGTTTAGGCATTGTTTGACAATTAAAACAGGGGAAAACCAAGTTCCATAGTTTGTGGGATCAAATTTGTCCATTCCAATGTCAAATCCCGCGATGATTCCAAATGTATTTGAGGCTTCATATATTGCATATAAATTATGAAACAACCGCCACGATTCAATCCCGTCGGGCCTATCGTTACCTATAAAATTACTGTAATTCAATATTAATTTGGTGTTTGGTTTGTAATTGAGTTGCAAACCAAAGGAGGGTTGTTTGTAGTAATCGGGGGTTTTAATTTTTTGCCAACCGTTTAAAACGATTAAGGAAGCATTAAATTTTTCTGATTTATTGGTATACGAAAGTTTCACTCCAGTTTCATAATAAGGAGAGTTTTCAGCAAGAATACTTCTTGACAAAGTCCAACAATCCGCACTAATAGCGCTTTCAAAACCAATATGAGACGGCATAATTCCTGCGTCCAACCAAATGTTTTGTTTTTTTGAAACCTTGAAACCGACATTCGCCTCAAAAATATATTGCGCCCAATTTGGCTCTGCCGAGAGGTTGTATTGACTGTAATTTCCGATCATTAAAGCGACATTTGCACGAATATTATTTTGGTTGAACGATGCTTTTGCATAAGCTAAATTTATATTGATTTCGTTGTTTCGTTTATGATTGTATAGAAAATTGGACTTTTCATTATTGGCGTGATTGGAAGAATCGCAGCTGTAATAAATTTCGCCATAACCTTGAAATGTAAATGCTTTTATCGAGTCGATAGCCGCTTCTGAAGTGTTTTTAGAAAACACAGAATAGCTTATAAAAACGAATGAAAGTAGGATATTTTTATTCATAAATTGTGGTGCCGTTTTCTTACTTTTAAGGGGCAAATTTAAACAAATTTGGAATAGTTAATTCTAAATTAGCTTCTTCAATAGCTTTAAGCACATGTGTTTTAGCGCCATTTTTATTAACGCAATTTGTTACTAATCCTGCGCCGTTATAATTTAACTCAGTAATATATTCACACGGATGTAAACAGAGAAATCGAAACAACGGAAATAAATTGACCTCCGACTTTATCATTTTTAACTCCAAACTATTGGTAAGCTTTGTTTTTGCTTTGTTTTTATAAGAATTTAAATTCACCGTCTCCACACCATCGCTATTTGAGACGCTAATAAAATCAAAATAAACACCTCTAGCCATAGTTCTTGCAAATTTATGTTTAACTGTTTTTATATAGGTAAATTTAATATTTTTCAAATCATTTTCAATAATTGATTCCGTGATTGAAAACTCGTGTGACTTTAATCCCTTTAAATCAGAAACATAAGCTACTTTTTGACCGTCAAGGTAACTTACAATTTTTAAAATATAATTCTCGTTTGAAGACATTGCATAGGCACTTCTGTCATAATTTGAATTTTCATAAGTGGTTGTATATTCAACCATTATATCAAAGTTCAGTTTTTGACCGAATAAAGTGGTGAAAGAAGCTAGAAAAAGGGTTAGAAAAAGTTTCATCAATTGAATTAAGGTAAAATTACTGTTAACGTCCCCATGTTAGAGCTTGTGGCGGCTAAGGGAACGATTATTTCTTGTTAATATAAGATTTTCCTGGGAAAATCGAACGTGTTATTTTTTGTAAATGAAGCTGTATTGAGAAACGGATGTTGGGAGAGGTTTTATTTTTTGTTAATTTTTTTTGTTACAATTCTACCATCATCAGTTGTTATTTTTAATAAATAATTTCCTATCGATAATTTTTCGAAATTTAGAATTATTTTATCTTCAAAGTTATTTATTGTTACGTCTTCTAATTTCCTTCCATCTATAGAAAACAATTGAATATCTTTGATATTTATTTTGGAATAAATAGTTAATTGGTCATCTAAAGGATTAGGGAAGCATTTTACAACATCTTTATTTACATCAACTTCATTATTGGATAGGTAAGAATTATCCATTTTACATACAATTGCAACACGATAACGGTTAGACACATCAGTTGTAATGCCGATTGTAAATATTTCATCATTTGAAGTTGTAATTAGGTCATTAACTTGATTATTATTTCTGTTTTCAAAATTTGTTATTACGTATCCCGTATTAAAAAAATTTGAATCTAAAGTTCCATTATTATTTATCTTTGCAAGGTAATGATAGGTTTGCGAATTAGGAAAAGAACTTCCAGAACCACCTCCAGCTATAATTCCTCCATTACTTAAATAGCTCACAGAGTTAAAATTATCGTTTCCACCATTAATACTATTGAATATTTTTATCCCATTTCCGTTAAAACTATTATCTAAAATTCCATTTGAATTATATTTTACCAATAATGATTTACTTCCATTCCACCCCCCAGTTCCTCCTGTATATTTATAAATACCCGCTACAATAATGTCGCCATTATTGTTAATGTCTAAATCATTAAAACAGGCATGGTTTTCTAAACCAATATTTGTCATATTAAAACCATTTGATCCGAAGGAAGTATCTAAATTTCCATCTAAATTATATCGTGTAATAGTGGCTAAACTTTGGGGCATATTATCATAGGCACAGCCAACAAGAGTTATTTTGTTATTGTGAATTTTTGCGGAAAAAGGTAATTCAAATCTGTAATTTGTTAAATCATAAAATACATTTCCGTTATTTCCAAATGTTGTATCTATAGTTCCATTAGTGTTGAATCTTTTTAAAAATTGATTTGTAACATTATTATTGGAATTGTAACCGATTAGTAATATTTTTCCATCATTTTGAATTAATAGCATAAAAAGTCCATTTAAAGATTCATTTAACCAACCGTTATTTCCGAAAGTTGTATCTAAAATCCCATTTGTATTTATTCTAAATATTTTACATTCTCCTCCAGAAGTTGCTAAGCCATATATAAAATTATCATAACTTGAATATTTTAAAGAAGCTATGTAAGCCATATTTGAAAAACTTGTAGAGGGAATAAAAAAACAGCCATTAGTTCCAAAAGAAGTATCTATTAATCCATTGGGATTAAGTTTATAAATATAAATATTTCTATCAAAAAGGGCTCCATTTTGATTATAGTCACTATTTATTCCAATTATTAGACTTCCATCGTCTAATCTTAGTAATATATCTCCTATTGTATTTCTATTGGTTAATTGAAATTTAGAGTTTCCATTAACACCAAAATTTGATGCCCAACTTTGTGCATATAATTCTTGAATAGGGATGAAAATAAAAAAAATAGCAGTAAATAGGTTTTTAAATTTCATGTTTTCAAATTTGTATTTTATCAAAATCTAGCCCAATGTTTCGGCGCTTGGCGAGGTTGCAAATTTCGGAACTGATTATTCTCTGTTAAAGATAAAAAATTTTGCGGAAGACAAAAGTCAACTAACCAAAAAATTCGTAATTACTTGACACGGCTGTTAGCGGATAGCCACTTTATTTGTTTTTTGATTCTTTTTTAAAATTATGTTTTATTCCAATATTAAATAAATTATTATTTGGTGAATTAGGAACTATCTGAAGCCAATCAGCATCATCTCTGTCGTTACCTAACACATAAACTTCGTAACTCATATATACTGCTGTATTTTTTGAAATAAAGTAATTAAATCCTATTCCTGGATTAAAAGAGCCATAAAATTTTGAGTAGTCAGTTTTTTCGTTTGGAGGATAATAATAATTACTTTCTATTTCTTGATTTAACGAAATACCCAATTTCAAGTTACCATAAAATTATTTATAATTCGATATTTCCAAATTACATTTAAAGGTATTGAAATTACTTTTCCTTCAAACAAGCCTTTTGCAGAATCATATTTATTTGACACTCCTGATTCAAAGTATTTTATTCTGCCGCTAATAGAAAAATGCTTTTCAAAATAGTACTCTGCTAATATTCCTCCTTGAATAGAATTTGTATGATTTGTATGAATTGAAGTAATTGTATTTAGTCCAATTTCAGCACCAAAAAACCATTTCCCATCTGGATTTACTATTTCCCTTGTTTGTGAAATGATTTTATTTGATAATAAACTCAAGACTACTAGGATTAATATTTTATTTTTCATTTTTCCTTTCTGTTTTTCTGTGGTTTCCGCTAACGTTCTGCCGCTTCACGCAGTTGCGAAGTGTGGAACTAATTATTTTCTGTTAAAGATAAAAAATTTTGCGGAACGCAAAAGTGAACTTCCCACAAAACTCGAACTCGAGCAAAGCGAACAGACGAAGTAATTGTTGAAACGGCTCTTATGTGTATGTGTTTCCAATTATTTAGTCATTCCATATTGATCAATCGCTTGTCTGCCATTCTCTTGAAGTGAAAAACTTAATTCTTTCCAAGCCGTTCCTTCGATTCCATTTAAAGTAATGCCCTCTTTTGTTTTGGTAATTGTAAATAAGTAATCGGCGAATTTTAGGTTTTTTCTAGTTGGCAATTCCCCTAACTGTGTCATTCCATTTTCATCAATTGCTTGTAGTTTATTTTCAGAAAGATTAAAACTCAAATCAACCCAAGCACTTCCCATATCACTTTGCATTTTAAGTCCGTGGTCCGTTTTTTCAATTGTAATTTTAAATTCTTTCAAATCAGCTGAGATTTTTTCTTGTGCCATTGATTTTGAACCAACTGTTATTACAAATAAGCCAATTATTAATTTCGATACTGTTTTCATTTTTTTTATTTTAAATTAAGGTTTAATTTCTGAGAACATGAAGAATTATGCTCAAGGTGTCGGCGACACAACAATACTAAACGGATGTTGCACAACGTAATTATTTATTAATACTTTGAATTGCTTCCCACACCTGTTCTTTTCCAAATTCTCCAAAGTAACTTATATAATTCCCATCTTTAGATAGTATTACAAAACTATTACAAGGATAATGATGTTCAAAAAATAGTCTTTCAATTGTTTGTTCGGGGTCTTTGTACCAAGTTATCACGCCATCATATTTTTCCAAACCTTCCTTTTCCTTGTAAATATAAATTGGTTTAGTTTTAGCAATTTGGTTTATTCTATCTTCTAATTGCCCATACCAAAATTGCATTGCCTCTTTTGTAGCTGAAGTACTTGAATTACAGGGATCTTTTCCAGGATAGTAAATTATTACTATTGGTTTGGAAGAATCTATTTCTTGATTTATTTCTTTTTCAAGTAGTGATTCCAATAAAGCCCTATTAGTTATTTTTCCTCGCTTTTCTCTTAAAGTCAATTTTTTATGATTAGCAGAATCTCCGGGAATATCTAATAATTTATTTGTTGAACGAATCCGTTCGAACGTTGATTTATTTATTTCTAAATTTTTTTCGTCGAAGTATTTA
>CALPNL020000074.1 GCA_943324925.2 Chitinophaga pinensis
AATAATCATAAGTCTTTTCAAGTCATATTTTCAATAACCTTTTATCTCTCAATGGTCCTACTGAACTTAAAATCACACACTTCACTTTAAGCTTAATTATTACCTATTTTTTAAGTTATTAATTACAATATTTTTTGTAAGTTTGAAATCTTTATAATTTAAAACCCATATCATGTTTAAAAAATTGTTGCTTTTTTTCTTTTTATTATGTTTGCAAAACACTTGGAGTCAAATTGAAATATCCCGAGTTGTTAGTGTATATTCTTACATGAATTTTAGAAATAATTCTTTTGAGGATAATTCAGTTAAAACAGAAGGTTCACAATACATAGATAACACTTTTTATTCCTCATCTTTTACTTGTATTTCGCAGGCAACTCCGCCAATTCGTTATAATACTTATAAAGAAGAAATGGAATTTATGATTGAAGATAAATTGTATTATTTAGATAAAAACGAAAATTGTGAAATGACTATAAATAATCTTACCTATAAGTATTTTACAAATTATGATAGTAAGAATAACGATGGCTATTTAATTATTTTAACTAAATCAAAGGATTCTAAATATATTCTCTACAAAAAAGAGAAAGTTAAATTTGTACCTGCTTATACTCCTGGTTCGTCTTATGCAGAGGAAAAACCACCAAAATACGTTGTTGATAAAAGCAAATATTTTATAAAAATTCAAGACACCTTAACTGCATTTCCTGAAAAGAAATCAGAACTAATTAAACTTTTTCCTAACAATAAAGAAGCTATTGAATTGTATTTAAAAGATAACAAAATAAAATTCAATGAAGATTCTAGCTTGTTATTACTGATTAACTTTTTAAATACATTATAGAAAACCCTTTCTATTCTGTTTAAATAAAAATAAAAAAGCCTCTAATTTAGTTTAGAGGCTTTTTTTTATGGTTCTAAATGTCAAATTAATTCTTGGATCTTTTACTTTTTTCTGCGTAGGAATTTGGTGGATCCAATGGTGCTGTAAAGCACCTCTCATAATAAGTAATGAGCCTGAAGTTAATTCAAATTTATAATGTAAATCTTTATTCTGCTTGTGTTTAATATCAAACCGTCTGGTCTCTCCAAGGCTTACTGAGGCAATTGTAGGGTTTATCCCAAGTTCTTTTTCATCATCGGCATGCCATCCCATTTTATCATTACCATTGTTATATAAATTTAATAGAACACTTGTAAAATCTTCCTCTGGGATAAACTGTTCAATTTGAGATTTTATTTCAAGCAGTTCCTTGGTCCAAATTTCAGGATAACAAGTAATACCAGAATAGGAATAATTAAAACCTTCATAGCCATACCAAGCAGTTTTCCTAGGAACGGGATAGATTTTCCCATAAAATCGTACTTCTTCTTGTTTCCAACTAATGTTATTTTGCAACAAATTAAAGTAATGTTTAGCTTCAGAAGGAGTGAAGAAGTTTCTCATAAACAAAATTTCTCCATCAGATAATGAAATCACTTCAAATTCTTTTTCTTGTTCTTCTGGAGTAAATAAATCCATAACTGTATTTGTAACGAACTAATTTTAAATCGATTACGATTTTAATTGGTGTTGTATTTTTGATACTGGTTAACTTCAATTGTGGCTTTTAAATCGTACATTAAATTATACAATCCAAAGAAGGTACGGTTCATATATATAAAATGTTTGGATCCTCGATTCCCATTCATCTTTCTGATATTGGTATCTTTTGCAAATCGCTCTCCTAATTTAGCGATGTCTCCAAAAAAGTCTGGATTGGAAAAATCAAAATGTTCTTCTTGAAAAGGCAAAGTAAACAAGTACATTAAATCGTAAAACATAGTGGTGAAATACTCTACTTCTTCTTTTGTATCGTCAATTCTAAGAATTTCTAGCTCAAATAATTTCTCTTTAAATATTTTAGGATTATTAATTACCTTTTTGTCTATGAGTTGAAAATAAGGAATGTAAAAATCGAGTGGGATTTTTTTCATACATCCAAAATCAAGAGCGATAAGTTGATTGTTGTCATTTACTAAAAAATTTCCAGGGTGAGGATCAGCATGAACTTTTTTCAAAACATGAATTTGATACATATAAAAATCCCATAAAGCTTGACCTAGTTTATTTGCAATGGTTGTGTTTTTATTTATGTTTGTAAATTCAGAAAGATGAATTCCAGTCATCCAATCCATTGTAATAATTCGCTCTGAAGAATATTCAGGGTAATACTGTGGAAAAACTAAATTTTCAATTTTTTCACAGGCTTTTACAACTTCTTGACTTTGATTTAATTCCAATAAGTAATTGGTTTCCTCAATCAATTTGTCTTCTACTTCCTTAAAGTACTTATCCGAATCTTTACCTTGAAGATTAAACATCCTAATTGCTATTGGTTTAACCAATGCCAAATCTGATGAAATGCTATTGGCCACGCCAGGATATTGAATTTTTACCGCCAATGTTTTTCCGTTTTTCTCTGCTTTATGAACTTGTCCAATACTTGCAGCATTAACTGAATTGGCATTAAAAGTGTCAAAAATCTCATAGGGAGATTTACCAAAATTATTTTTAAATGTTTTTAAAACCAATGGAGCGGATAGGGGTGGAACTGAAAATTGAGATAAGGAGAATTTTTCTACATAGGCTTGCGGTAAAAAGCTCTTGTCCATGCTCAACATCTGGGCAACTTTTAAAGCACTTCCTTTTAGGCTTTTTAAACCGTCATAAATATCTTCTGCATTGTTTTCATTAAGTTTATCCCGATTTAAATCGGAATTAACCATTTTTTCACCATAATATTTCAAATAATTAACCCCAACTTTTGCACCTGTTTGTACTAATTTTGTAGCTCTTTGAATTTTAGAAGTAGGGATGTAGTCTATAGTTTTCATTACTTTGAATATATTTTTTCTTTAAAAATGAATTTTCCAAAATCAATTAAACTGTCTAATGGGGCTAAATTAAATAATTCAAAAGTGGTATTTATCGATTTTTCTATGTAAATATCTGTCTTTTCAAGTGCTGGAGAAGTATCGTCCATCCAAAATTTCATAGTCAAAAGTAATTGGAACCATGAGGCTTCTTGAATAGCTTTTTCTTGAAAATTTTGAAATTGCTCTTGCTTAATTCTGATTTCCTCAGTGATTATTTCAGTAATGAATTCTTTAAAGCTTTTTCTTAAACTAGACAATTGCATCAGGTTTTTAAGTTGGTTTCCTGAATCCTTTAAAGTTAGCAGCACATAGCTTCTATTGGCTGTTAACAGTTCAAAAAAAGTAAAATTGAAACTTAATAATTTACTTCTCATGTCATAGAATTCAAAATCTTTATCTTTTTGCAAAAGCGAAATTGTTTTTTCAAAGAACAAATTAAAAATCTCTTTTTCAATACTTTCAATTGTACCAAAGAAATTGTAAAACTCTTTTTCTGTAATGTTATTTTGTTTCGAAAATTGATATACAGATTTAGGCTTTTCATTATGCTCTAATACATAATCCATATACATCGATACAATTTTGTCTTTTGAAATTTCTGATTTTTTAGTTGCCATATTTTTTTATCTATTTTTATGAGTGTAAAGGTAAATAATGTTTAATTATTTTCTACTTTTGTTAAACAAAATAATTTGTTAATTTTTTATTATTTAAATATGGGCAAAGTTATTCCAGACAATGTTGTTTTCTCTGATGACAAAGGTTATAATGCAAGTTTATTGTCGTATCCAACCAATGTAGGAGCGCCAGTTATTCATATTGATAATTTAGTTTCATGGAAAAGCAGAGGAATTAGTACTGTTAATAAGCAATTTGAAAACAAATTCAATGAATTAAAAGTTCAGTACGATAACTTAATGAAGGAATTTGAGAACAATGAATTGGTTTATAATGCCAATTTTTCATTTGAACCAGTTATTGGAGAAACGTATCATTTGTATAGAGGTGACGATGGTTACAATTTCTTGTCATTAATTTCTCCAGCAGAATGGAATAAAGAACACCTTGGTACTTTTCAATTGAATAGTGATAAAAAATGGATAGCAATAGAATAAATAACACCTATAGATGATAATTAACTTCAATTCTGAGGACTTAATGTCTTTAGATAAAAATAAACGCGTCCATTTAATTAATAGTTTGGGTGGATTTAAGAGTGTTGCTTTAGTTGGAACTTCTGATAATGAGGGTAACAATAATTTGGCGATTTTCAGTTCGATTTTTCATATTGGAGCCAACCCACCTTTAATAGGATTAATATTTCGTCCCTCACCACCAGAGCGAGATACTTATAACAATATTATTAAAACCGGTTATTTTACTTTAAATCATGTCAACGAATCAATATTTAAACAAGCCCATCAAACATCAGCTCGCTACGACCAAGGAGACTCTGAATTTGAAAAAACAGGTTTAACACCTGTATATAAAGACCATTTTTTTGCTCCGTATGTAGCCGAAAGTAAAATTCAATTGGGAATTGAATTTAAAGAAAAGGTACCTATTTCGGTTAACAATACCACTTTAATTATTGGTGAGATAATTCAAATTTATATTCCAGAAGATTGTCTAAATGAGGATGGATTTGTAGATATAGAAAAAGCAAATTCGATAACCTGCTCTGGACTGGATAGTTATCATAAAACAATTCAATTGGATCGATTAAGTTATGCCAAACCAAATTTAGAGATCATCTCAATTATAAATTAATGAAAGGGGTTAAAAAACAAAATTTACCTAGTAAAACCTGCGTGGTTTGTAACAAGCCCTTTTCATGGCGAAAGAAGTGGGAAAAAGTCTGGGAGGAAGTGAAATATTGTAGTGATAAATGCCGAATGAACAAATAAAATGAAAAAGACTTTACGATTAATTCTAGGAGATCAATTGAATAGTAATCATTCTTGGTTCAAATCGGTAGATGATTCGGTTACGTATGTAATGATGGAAATCAGAACCGAAACCGATTATGCCCAACATCATATTCAAAAAGTAGTAGGCATTTTTGCGGCAATGCAAAATTTTGCCAATCAATTAAAATCAAATAATCATAATTTGATTTACCTTCATTTGAACGATGAAAATAATCTTCAATCTTTTCAAGAAAATATTCAAAATCTAATTTCAGAACACGAATTCACTAATTTCGAATATCAACTTTCCGATGAATATCGAGTTGATCAAGATTTAATAGAACTGTGCAATACTATTTCTATTCCAAGTAAATCAGTTGATTCAGAACATTTTTTTACATCAAGAAATGAATTAGGAGATTTTTTTCAAGGTAAAAAAACTTTTTTAATGGAGAGTTTTTATCGGGCCATGAGAAAAAAGCACGCTGTTTTAATGGACGGTGATCAACCGCTTACAGGAAAATGGAATTATGATAGCGATAATCGGAAGAAATTGCCTAAAGATCATAAACCTACATCTCCTTTAATTTTTGATAATGACGTTTCAGAAATTCTTTTTGAAATCAACAAAACAGATATTAAAACCATTGGATCAATTGATGCCAATCATTTTTTATGGCCTATAAATAGAGAGCAATCACTTGAATTATTAGACTTTTTTGCAACCGAATGTTTGTCACTATTTGGAAGTTTTCAAGATGCTATGACTCCTAATGAATGGTCCATATACCATTCCCGAATTTCTTTTTCAATGAATATCAAACTGATTTCACCTAAAGAAGTAATTAATCGAGTAACTCTAGAATGGCAGAAACGTTCTGATGAAATTGAATACCACCAATTAGAAGGATTTGTTAGACAGATAATAGGGTGGAGGGAATACATGCGAGGTATTTATTGGAACCAAATGCCAGATTATGCTACTTTAAATTTTTTTAATAATTCAGATAAATTGCCTTCTTGGTTTTGGACTGGCACTACTAAAATGAATTGCCTAAAAGAGGCTATAAATCAATCTTTGAACTACGGATATGCACATCACATTCAGCGTTTAATGATTACAGGCAACTTTGCTCTATTGGCGGGTGTTCATCCTGACGAAATTGACGCTTGGTATTTAGGAATTTATATTGACGCCTTTGAATGGGTTCAAATTACCAATACTCGCGGTATGAGTCAGTTTGCAGATGGAGGAATTGTAGGGACTAAACCCTATGTGAGTTCGGCTTCCTATATCGATAAAATGAGTAATTATTGTGGAAGTTGTTATTATAAAAAAGTAATCAAAACTGGGGATAAAGCTTGTCCTTTCAATAGTTTGTATTGGAATTTTTATGATAAAAATGAAAGTAAACTTGCAAAAAATCCCCGTATTGGAATGATGTACAACGTATGGAGAAAAATGAAACCTGAAGATAAAATAGCATTACTTGAACAAGCAGATTATTATTTAAAAAACATAAATGATTTATGAGAACTATTGTAGTTTGGTTTAAAACAGATTTACGATTGCATGACAATGAAACGCTTGTGAAAGCTATTGCTCAAGGTGATTCGATTATACCAGTATATTGTTTTGATGAAGCTCATTTTAATAATTCTGAGTATGGATTTCAAAAAACAGGGAGTTTCAGAGCGCAATTTTTATTAGAATCATTAATTGATTTGGACAATAACCTGAGAGAACTAGGCTCTGGATTAGTTATTTTGAAAGGAAAACCCGAGGTTGAAATTCCAAAAATAGTTAGTCAATATAAAGCTAACAAAGTTGTTGCAAAACGTGAAGTGGCTTTCGAGGAACGGCAAACGGAATCAAAAGTACAAGAAGCGCTATTTAAAGTAAAATGCGAGTTTCAAACTTTTAGTACCAGTACATTGTATCATGCCGAAGATTTGCCATTTTCGATAAAAGACATACCAGATGTTTTTACTAATTTCAGAAAGAAAACTGAAAAAGATGCTGTAATCAGGCCTTCATTTGAGTCACCAAGTTCAATCAAATCGCCAATAATTGATCCGATAAAACTTCCAACACTAGAAGAACTAGGATTAACTTTTACAAAAATAGATTCTAGAACCACTATTGTTTTTGAAGGTGGAGAGTCAAAAGCAATTGAAAGATTAAACCATTATTTTTTTGAAAGTAAATGTATTTCAAATTATAAAGAAACTCGTAACGGGTTGATTGGTACAGATTATTCCTCTAAATTTTCTGCATGGTTGGCTTTAGGCTGCATTTCACCAAGATTTATTTACAGAGAATTACAAAAATATGAAACAGAATTTGGAGCTAATGATTCTACTTATTGGTTGGTTTTTGAATTGTTATGGCGAGATTATTTTAGATTTATGATGAAAAAACACCAATCTAATTTTTTTAAACAGTCAGGTATAAAAAACAATAAATTAAAATTATTTAGTGATAATGTTCAAAAATTGCAGAATTGGATTGAGGGAAAAACCGGAATTGATTTTGTTGATGCCAATATGATTGAATTGAAACTAACTGGATTCATGAGTAATAGAGGACGACAAAATGTAGCCAGTTATTTGTGTAACGATTTGAAATTGGATTGGCGATTGGGTGCCGCTTATTTTGAAGAACAATTAATAGATTATGATGTTTGCAGTAATTGGGGTAATTGGGCCTATTTGGCTGCAGTAGGTAATGACCCTAGAGATAACCGTTATTTCAATATTGAAAAACAAGCTCAGACTTATGATAAAAATAAAAAATATAGAAACTTATGGTTGAATTCAAATTAATACGTAAGATTTAATAAAACTTGAATAAAACAAAAGAGCAACTATTCAGTTGCTCTTTTGTTTCTTACAGTAATTATACTTTTTGACTTTCAATACTATCGTTTTGAATTTGATTGACAAAATCGATGTATTTCTCCCGCCTGCTATTGATGAATAACTCACGATCTTTAAAGATTTCGGATTTTATAAATAGTTGCGACTCGTTTAATTGATCGTCTGTTAAAGAATCTATAGAAATCATATAGAGTTCAACCAATAATGGAAGTACACAAATTCCTTTTCTAGTAGCTAGAAAAACAGCACTTTTTTTAGTTCCTTTTGGATTTATTTTGATCACATAACCAAATTCAATTAAGTGAACCAATCGCGAGGTTAATATATTGGAGGCTATTTTTTCTTTAGAATTGGAAAACTCTTTAAAGGTAGATTTTCTATGTAATAACATGTCTCTTAATATCAATAAGGACCATTTGTCACCAAATAAGTCAACAGACATCGCTATTGCACAAGTAGATCTATAGTTATTGTTTTTCATCAATTAAGTAATTATTAATAGAATTATATAAATCGCCATTAATTGATTGCAAATTTATAGCATAAGATTTAATAAAAATATAATTTTATCTTAATATAATTATTAATTGCGTTTTAAAAGTAAAATACAAATTGCATCATAACTATTCGATTTTACTAAGATTATTTTTACTAAAAACTGACTTGTCTCAATATTGTTTTTCCAAAAGGAATTAGATTTATTAATTCAATTTGATTATTTAATTTGTTTATAGCTTTAATTTCTATTTTACCATTATCAAATTTTGCTTGATTGTCAATAATATATTGATAGCTACTTTTATCCTTAGAAATATAAAACAAATCATCAAATTGGTTTAAATAGGATTTTCCTTTTTGTTCAATGGATTCGAAAGATTTTGCATAAAATAAAGGCCCGTAACTAAAATATTTCTCCTTATTTCCATCTTCTTTAATTTGAATTTCAGTAATAAATTCAATTTGAATTTTATCTTCAGCACCTATTTTTCTATCAAATACTAAAAACTCATTATCTATAGTATAACTTTCATTTGTTATCACTTTAGTTGCCCACGAGGGTTTTCTAATCTTGATTATAAATTGAGCATACTTAGGATTTGAAATCTTGTAAATAAATTTATTTAGGTAAGGATATTCTGTAATTGCTTCGATTTTAACCAATTGATTTTGAATTTTAGTTTCAATTGTACTGGGCATCAATAGCGCATTAACCAAAACGGTATCACTTTCTTTCAACCATGATTTTTCAATAAAATACGGTGTAATTCTTCCAGCATTTGGGTTGCAACAAACAGCCACATCTTGGTGTGCCGGAGAATATTTATACCTCGTTTGTTTTCGATTGGATTCAACTTCTCC
>CALPNL020000075.1 GCA_943324925.2 Chitinophaga pinensis
ACGCAAATACAAATGAAAGCAGTATTAGTTTATAATTTTTTTTCATATTTGGATTGCTACTTAATATAAAATAACGACTAGAAATATAGGCGTCTTAATTAATTATCAATTTTAATTTTTTCATTTCTGCTCCCTCTGTATTGAGAATTGATACAATATAAATTCCCTTATTTAAAGTGCAATTCATATCTATTTCATTACCGTTTTTTACTGTTCCGTGGGTAATTTCTTGACCAAGGCTGTTGATAATGCTATAACTCAAATTATTAAATGCCGTTCCTTTTATAAAAAGTTGGCTCCCCGATTTTAAAGGATTCGGATAAATGATAAATTCGGTTTCGTTATGTTCATCTGTTCCTAAGGGCGTACAACTACCTAAAACCACATTTGTATGGGTGTTTAAATAGTTTAGCACTACATTTTTGAATTTTTCGGCAAAAAGCGTTCTGTTCGAATTGCTATTTCTAACCCCTTCATAATTCAATTCCATTTGAAATCCATTAGTAGTAACCGCAGGATTAAAACAGGTATGGGTTTCAGTGGTATAACCACCATTGAAATAACTTTCTGTAGATAATGGATAGGGATCTTGCTGACTAGGAACCGCCGGAAGCCCTTCATTGGTTAGTAAAGTCCCAAATGAACTTGGTCCGCGCAATAATTGTGTGTGGGTATAATTATTGCTATTGTTTAAAGCTAAATTTTTTATTGAACTTTGATTAATATAGGTTGACGTATTTAGAGTTGCATCAGTGTATCTAAGTTCTGCACCACTCAATAAGTAACCCAATTCAATTCGTTGAATGGTATGGCCGTGACCATGAAGATCTATAAAAAGTATTTTGTTATTGTATTGAGAATTGGCTGTATTTAGCGCCATTGTAATAAAATTATGATACTCGTTCCAAGCAGTCCTTGCTTGTAAATTATCGCAGGCACCATCAGCTAAATTTCTATTGCAATCTAATTTAGAGCGATCTAAATTACAAATAATAATATGAGGATAACAGCCCGTAGCTGCGAAAAGTACAGCAGAAATTTTTTCAGCAGTTTCAATAGTATAGGCATCCGTAACTGTTACAGGATCATTACAAGTTCTATCGGGAATTAAAGTTGGAATTCTAAAACCTCCATGTGGAACCGATATAACAATAGGTAAAGTTCCAACTTGATACTCCACATAACTGTTTGTACCGTACAATGTTTGTGATAAACATTTTGTTTGTGGATAAACCAGATAGAGGAGGAGAAGTACTACTTTTTTTATTTGCATTTTTTTTATTTTGAATGAATATTTTATTTACTTAAAACCTTTCCAGGTCGATTATTGTTGTAGTTTCCATTATCAATAACTATAACCCCATTAATAATACTGTATTTTAAACCATCGGCATACTGCGTTGCATTGGTATAATTTGCTTTATCTTTATAAGTTTTGGGATCAAAAATGATTATATCTGCAAAATATCCATCATTAATTTTCCCTCTATTTGGAATTTTAAATATAGATGCTGTTTCAGAAGAACTTCCGTTGATGAATTTTGCTACAGAAATTATGGAATCTTCTTTTACATATTTATTGTATTTTTTTGGAAACGTACCATACTTTCTTGGATGTCCTTCGTTACCATCAGAACCTGTTACAACCCATGGTTGCTTCATAAAATTGAGTATGTCTTTTTCATTCATATTAAAAGAAGCTACTCTGGCATATCCTTTTTCTAAAATTTTGAAAACGGTTTCCTCAGGAGATAATTGTAAAATTGAAGCGATTTCTGCAATGTTTTTACCATCATAGTCATTCGATTCTGATTTTACAATTAGGAGTTTTTCAGCACCACCTCTTCGAGCAATATTTTCTTTTGTTTCCTTAAGAATTTTTATTTTCAACGAAGGATTTTTATACCTAACGAACAGCGAATCATTTCCCCCACTTTCTGCCCACCTGGGAACAACTGAGGCTTTAAGTCCTGTAGCAGATGCATCATAGGGATATTGATTGGCAGTAATTTCAATTCCTTCTGAACGACTTTTTTTAATCAATTCAATAATGGCTTCACTCTCATTCCATACATCCACTCCCAAACATTTTATATGAGATATATGAATCGGCAATTTTGCTTGTCTTCCAATTTCAATAGCTTCTTTAATTGAGGGAATTAATCCTATAGAATAAGAACTCTCATCTCGTAAATGGGTATCATAAATACCACCTTTTTGAGCAACAACCATTGCTAAATCAATTACTTCTTGTGTATCGGCATAACTTCCTGGAGAATAAAACAATCCTGTAGATAAACCAAATGCGCCGGCGTCTAATTCTTTTTTAAGTAAATTTTGCATTTTATTTACTTGTTCGGGAGTTGCTTTAATTTTGGTGTTACCTATTACTTCTTGTCTTAAAGTTCCATGTCCTGCTAGTAGAACTACGTTGGTTCCCAAGCCATTTTTTTCAAAAACTTCCTTATATTTTATAGTGGGAAAATAACTTTCGCCATCATTTCCAACAATCACAGTAGTAACCCCCTGCATTAAAAAAGGTAAATTATGAGACGTACTTGATTTAATTAAATCTTTGTCAGCATGTGTGTGTGGATCAATTAATCCAGGACAAACAATAAGTCCTTTGGCATCAATTGTTTTAACGGTTTTTATTCTAATAAATTTTTCATTTCCTATAAAAACAATTTTATCTCCTTTAATTGCAATTGAAACATTTTTAGGAATAGTATCAGAACCATTATAAACAATTCCGTTTTTAATTAATACATCGGCTTCAACTGTTTTCTTGGAGGCGCAGGAAAGGATTATAAATAAAAATAATACAAGAAATAACAAATGATTTTTCATAATTATTTTGTTTTTTAACTTAAAAAAAAGGTTGCCATGAATTCTCAAACAACCTTTTTATTTAAAGATAAAATTAATTTTTATTCATTTAATTGTGTTGGGGTAAAAATACTAATTCCCGTTGGAGCATTTGAATTGGTATTAATTTCGTCTTGCGAAATTAAAAATCGTTCTGGATGTAATGTAACTGTTGTATTGTTAAGTGGAATTTTTACAGCAATATCATACTCATTTTTTCGCAGCCTTCTTGCATCGTTCCATGGCATGAAGGTTCCAAATCCAGTTACATATCGTTCTTCAATAATTTCTCTTAACAAGGCTTTTGTACTATTAATATTATCAAGATTTTCCATTCCTCCATTAGCAAAATCAGAAGCTACATAAGCTGTATATAGTTTTACATCCGTTGCGGCTCTTTTATCAAAAGAATCAGCAGACGCCAAGAAGGTACGCACTTTATTAAGCTGAAGTAGTCCTTCTGTAAAATTTACTGTTCTTGTACCTGTTTCCGCTAATATTAGTAAATTTTCCTGGTATGTCACCAAATCCATCGGTTTAAATTCACCATTGATAATTGTTGTAGTTCCTGTTCCAGTTATAGAACCTGCATTAAGATGATTTCTTCTTGCTTGCTCATTTGTCTTTGCATTTCTTCTAGAAATAGTTGGAAAATTAGTTTGAGTGTCTAATAAATTCCTACAAAATGTGTTGTTTACAGATAAGTAACCAACTCTAGTTCCTATCATAAAGCGATACAGTAGATTTTCGGCCCCTGTTAATCCAGTTGAAGGCGGTGTAAATTTCATGGTTCCAGCATAATCAGAAATTCCATTTAAAGCAGCAGCGTAGGCCAATGCATACTGTCTGGTATCTAGATAATATCTTGCTTTTAACGTGTAAGCTGTTTTTTTCCATTTGTCTTTATTTCCTCCAAAAAAGATATCTTCTGAAAGCGTATTTTTAGTAGTTGGATTGCTAAGTAGAACAATCGCTTCGTCTAATTTTGTTTGTAAAGCATTATAAATTGAAGATTGTCTATCAAATACTGGATCGCTAATCGCTGGGTTTACTGCTTCAGAATAAGGAATATCTCCCCATATAGAAGTAGCAGTTCCTACAGCATTTGCTTCAAGCACTTTACAAATCCCTTTAATTAATTGTCCTTCGGTATCAGTTCCATTTATAGCATAATATTTATTGATTTCGCTAAACTGTTTTAACATCCCGTTATACAGATAAGTCCAAGCGCTATTTGATTCTGATGAAGATATATCATAGTTGTATATTCCAAGATACAATGATATTTCGCCTCTATATTGACCTGTCCACATACCAGCAATTCTTTGCAGATGACTCTGATTGATTGCTATATCTGCAAGCATGGTTCCTTTTATCAATAGTGTAGGGGGTATAACCTCATCCGTTGTGATGCTGTTTGGATTGTTGTTCAATTCTTCAAAAGAACTATCGCATGAAAGCACTAAAAATAGTGTTATTATTCCAGAAATTAATTTAGTTTTCATAACTCTTAATATTTAATTTGTAATGTTAATAAGAAAGTTTTTGAAGCAGGATTTGTAAAATAATCTATCCCAAAACCATTACCAACACCAGTTTGATTGGTTTGCGGATCAACTCCTAATAAATTAGTCCAAATAGCTAAATTTCGACCAGTGAGTGTAAGTGTCATAGAGGCCAATTTTGTTTTCTTTTTGAACCCTTTAGAATTTAATGTATACCCAAAAGTAAGTTCGCTTAAACGCGTCCAAGATGCATTATTATTTACAGCAAATTCATTAATTACGGAAGCGCCAAAACCTCCGCCAATAGTTGTATAATAAGCTTCATTTAATAAAACTGGGCCTGCTCCGAAATCTCTTATGTTTCCTCGAACTGGAACCCCCGCAAGATGAAGTACCCCTGCACGGTCTCTAATGTTTGTAGAAGGAATAACTTCGTTACCCACTTCTTCAGAAGTTCCAAAACTATCTAAAATAAAACGAGTACGTTCTGCAAAATCTCCTCCTTGAGATGTTTCAAACATAATATTTCCAAAAAAACCTTTGTAATCTACTTTTAAACCAAACGCTCCCCGCCAATCTGGGTTTGGGTCTCCAATTATTCCTTGTTCTGAATCTAATTGAGGAAATCCGTTAGCATCTAATTTAAAAGTTCCATCAGTATTTCTCATTGCTCTTGTTCCCCAAAGTACGCCTAATTGGTGACCAACAACTGCTCTAGAACTAATTGCTTCACTTGTTAATGCAAGTGAAGTTGCACCTTGAATATCCGTTACTTCATTTTTATTATTATTAAAATTACCATAAATGGAAGCATTTAGTCCTTTTTTAGATTTTAAAAATTGCAAGTCAAAATCAAATTCCAAACCTCTATTTTTCATAGACCCACCATTTCCATATATATAATTTGCACCAGAACTTGGAGTTAACGGAATGTCAAGTAATATATTTTCTATCGTATTATAATAATAGGTACCACTTAAACTTAAACGATTATTGAAAAATTTTAAATCGGCACCCAATTCATATTCAGTTTTGATTTCAGGTTTTAAATTTCTGTTACCCAAGTTACTATTGTAACTAAATCCTCCGCCGAAAAGAAATAAGTTTAAAGGATCATCATAATCTGAATAGGTAGGAGTTTGATAAGTTGTTTGAAATTCATGTGGGTTTGGCTTTACACCTACTTGTCCTACACCCGTTCTAATTTTTCCAGAACTCAGTATTTTGCTGTTTTTAATGAAATTTAAATCAGAAAACACCCAAGATGCATCAATAGAGGGGTATATGAAAGATCCTAACATACTAGATGCTTTTTCCATAGCAATTGACGAATTAAGAAAAAGTTGTTTTTTGTAATCAAAAGAGGTAGAAACATAGGTTCTAAATGATGCTATTTTCCTAGTTAAATTTACTGTTGGGTCCAATTGTGAGACATTTGCAAAAGTCTGAGTCATACTATTTATTAGAAAGTTAGTACCTTCATTGTATACACTTTTTCTTTCTCGGTCATTAAAATTATATCCAAAGATAAAATTACCATTTATTGTATTGGTCAAACTAAAAGTTTTAGTTTGGGCAATTACATCAAAATTTAATATCTTGTTGTTTATGTTATCCAGTCTAAAAGAACCGGCAGTATAACTAGCTGAATTTACAGGTGAAAAATAACGTCTTTCGTCATTATAAGTATCGTAACTTCCTCTGAATTTCAATGATAACCATTGATTTGCTTTATAATTCAAATCAGTAGAAAAAATAAATCGATCTACCACATTTGGTGCTTTTTGTTTGTATAATGTCCATAAAGGATTATTATAACCAGGATTTCCAAACTCCCCGATTGGGTTTCTATAGGAACGTTGCCTTTTTGGATATAATTGACCAGTAGGACTATAATAATCTCCAATATATTGTGAAATGTCAAAATCTGGTGCGTTTCTTAATAAACCTAATAACAAACCCGCTATACTTGAGTTTTGTTGAATTCTATTTGACTCGGTATGAGCATAATCTAACTTTGTTGTTATGCTTATTTTTGGATTAAAAATATACTTTCCATTGAAACCTATATTTGTTTTTTTGTAATCACTTTCATTTATAAAACCTTTTTGATCTATATTTCCAAAACTAACTCGATAATTTCCATCTTCATTTGCATTCCCAAAACTTAAATTATTTTTTATTGAAGTTGCATTTTGAAATACTTTGTCTTGATTTTCATCGACATATGTATTTTTAGAATTTTTAGTTTTTATCAATAAATATTCTAATCCATCTTCTCCAATAAAATAACCTTTTTCTGCTCTGGTATAATACTCATCAGGAGCGCCTGATCTTGAAGAAATTTTATCTCCCCAGGATCCTACTGGAATTGTGTTAGTTGTTATGTTACTCAAGTCGGCAAATACACCGCCTGTTCCTTGTCCATAATTTGATTGTAGCGGATGCATTTGTGCAATTTTGTCAAATGAAACCGTAGACTTAAATTCGACATTAATTTTTCCTGTTTTCTTACCTTTTTTTGTGGTAATTACCAAAACACCATTCGCTGCTTCAGAGCCCCATACAGCTGCTGCAGATGCGCCTTTAAGTACTGTAATTGATTCAATGTCATCTTCATTAATGTCATTCAATCTAGATTGTTGAGAAGTTCCAGCAACATTACTACTATTACCATATAAGTTATCGTTACTAATAGGTACTCCGTCCAATATAACTAAAGGTTGTGTATTGCCATAAATGGTATTTGCACCTCTAATTTGTATGTTTGAACCAGCGCCAGGATCACCATTTGCTCTTGCAATTCTAACACCAGAAGCTTTTCCTTGTAAAGAATTAATTACGCTTGTTTCACCAGAATTAGTTAATTGATCTGCGGTGACTTTAGAATATGTTGATCCTAATGTTCTCTTATTTACTTCCAATCCTAATGAATTGACAACAACTTCATTTAGCGCTTGAGCACTTTCTTCTAAAACAATATTGATTTTAATTTTATCTTTTACTGCAATTTCTTGAGAACCATATCCAATAAAATTTACAATAATTATTGCTTCTTCACTAGAAACTTTCAAACTAAATGCGCCATTAAAATCTGTGGTAGTTCCATTATTAGTACCCTTTTCTAGAATTGATGCTCCAGGCAAAGGACCAACACGATCGTTTACCGTTCCTGATAATGTTTTTTGCTGCGCAATTGTAATACCACAAAAAATTAGTGTTAAGCACAATGTTAAAATTAATTTTTTATTCATTTTAAATATTTTATAGTTAGTAATTTATAGTAAATAATTTAATTATGGTTTTATTATATAAACTAGTATTTTCATCATTTCCTTTGCTGAAACTTGACCTCTAATTACAATATCTTCTTTTGGAGTGGCATCTCCAATTTCGTAAGTTACTCCAACGGCATTGTGGCCATATAAAAACCATCCTTTAGAAACGGGTTCTTGGCTATTTCCAGAAGATTCATTCACTTTATATCCAGGAATATTTCGTTCTAAACCGGCAAACCAATAATCAATGAAATTTGGTATTGAAGTGTTTTCTCTTTTTTTATTAGTATAAAAAACATCTTTAGTGGTGGAATGAAAATCCAAACCTAAAATAATATCTCCTTCATCATCTTCTGAAGCATTATTAATGAACCTAACAATTTGTTTAATTTCAGGCTGATTGTATACAGACCAATCTCTATTTAAATCTATTCCACCATAATTATGTCGCCAATGTCCAAGATCAACACCATCTGGATTCGCTATCGGAAAAGCAATAATTCGGTAGGTTTTTAAAAAAACATCAGACAATTCTGAACCATCCAGGATAGTTGATAAAAAGCTTTGAAACGCATAATAGCCTGTTGTTTCTGGAGGATGTTGGCGTGTGAGTAAAACAATAATTTTTTTATTTTTTTTATCTCCTTTATAGATGTCTAGTACTGGAATATTTTTACCAAGTACTGAATTTCCAGCGCTTTTAACAGTTACATATTCTTTGCCTGAAACAATACTCGTATACCAATTTTTAACGTCTGTTGAAGATTGGATTTCTTGAGCTGCAACCAAAATAGGTTCTTTTCTTAAATTCAGTTTAATTGTAACAATACTGTCTTTTTTATATACAAAAACAGGGTCAATAGTAGTCCAATTATTATTTATCTTCAGTTTTGGTATGTACCTATGTTTATAGTCTTTAGGGTATCGAAAAGTAAAATAAAAAGGCTTTGGTGTACTTGACCAAGTTGTGAAAGCATAATAACCACTATTATTAATTGGAGAATTTTCGGGTTTTATTATTACAATAGCAGTACTGTCGTTTTCTAGAGTAAAGTCACTTAATCTCGCCCCATCAAATTCATTACTCGCAAAAACACCCGCTTTTTCTAACTCGAATGTTTTTTTTGTTTGTAATTCAATTGGCTTAGTTTTAGTATTTACTGGAGAGTTAAAAGATACCGATTGTTGAG
>CALPNL020000076.1 GCA_943324925.2 Chitinophaga pinensis
AAAAAAATGGCTACTATCGATAAAATGAAAAAAGACGGAACATTCATGACTCTTTCTAAAAAAGAGCGTTTACAAGTTGATCGTCTTCGTGCAAAATTAGAGAAAAACTTAGGTTCAATTTCTGATATGTCTAGACTTCCTGCTGCATTATTTGTAGTAGATATTAAAGCAGAACACATCGCAATTAAAGAAGCTCATAAATTAAACATTCCAGTTTTTGCAATGGTGGATACTAATTCAGACCCAAGAGAGGTTGATTATGTAATCCCTGCAAATGATGATGCTTCAAAATCAATTGAGAAAATTCTAACTTTAGTAACTGCAGCAATCACAGATGGATTGGCTAACAGAACTTCTGATAAAGAAGGAGACGCTGAAGCTCCAGTTGCTGAAGAAGCAGTTGAAGCAGTAGTGGCTACTGAAGTTGAAGTAGTAGCTGAAGTAACTGAAGAAGTAGTAGCTGAAGAAGCAGCTGCAACGGAAGAAACTCCAGCAACTGAAGAATAATAAAATAAATTTAAAGATTGAAAGATTTAAAGATAACTTAAAGTGTTGATTTCAAATTAACGCTACTTTTATCCTTAAATTTTTCGATCTTTTAATCTTTAAATTAAAATAATTATGGCAACAATTACTGCTGCAGACGTAAATAAATTAAGAACAATCACAGGTGCAGGAATGATGGACTGCAAAAAAGCATTAGTAGAAACTGATGGAGATTTTGACTTAGCAATTGAAAACCTTCGTAAAAAAGGTCAAAAAGTTGCTGCGAACAGATCAGACAGAGAATCTACTGAAGGAGCTGCAATTGCAGTGGTAAATGCTGATAAAACTGCTGGTGTAGTGATCACCTTAAACTGCGAAACTGATTTCGTAGGAATGAACGAAAGCTTCGTAAAAATGGCTTTTGACATGGCTAATTTAGCTTTGAATTTCAACTCAAAAGAAGAATTTTTAGCTGCTGATTTTAACGGAATTACTGTTGCCGAAAAATTAATTGAGCAAACAGGAGTTATCGGAGAAAAATTAGAAATTAGAACTTTCGAGAAATTAGAAGGTGCTTTCATCGGGTCTTACATCCACTCTGGAAACAAAATTGCTACTATTGTAGCTTTATCTGCTAATATTGATGGTGCTGAAGAAGCAGCAAGAAATGTAGCAATGCAAGCGGCAGCAATGTCTCCAATTGCTTTAAATGAAGAAGGTGTTGATTCTGAAATTATCGCTAAAGAAATCGAAATTGCAAAAGATTTATTACGTCAAGAAGGAAAACCGGAAGCGATGTTAGAAAATATTGCAAAAGGTAAATTAGCTCGTTTCTTTAAAGACAATACTTTAGTAAACCAAGATTATATTAAAGATAGCAAAATGAGCGTTGGTGCTTATGTTCAATCTTTAGATAAAAACTTAACTGTTACTGGTTTCAAAAGAGCTTCTTTAGGTTAATAATAATTCCAGATTTTTGAATTAGAATTCAGATTTCAAGCATAATATTAAATCCCATTTTAAATTTTAAAATGGGATTTTTTTTATATTTATATCAAATTTAGATTATGATCGAAAAAAATAGATGCAATTGGTGCGTGGGTATTGATCTTTATGAAAAATACCACGATGAAGAATGGGGAGTTCCTGTTTATGACGACCAAAAACTGTTTGAATTTCTTCTATTAGAAACCTTCCAGGCAGGATTGAGTTGGATTACCATCTTAAAAAAACGAGAGAACTTCAGATTAGCCTTTGACCACTTTGACTATTTAAAAGTGGCATTATATACTGAAGATAAAATTCAAGAATTGATGCAAAATTCTGGAATTATAAGAAACCAATTGAAGATTCGGTCCGCAGTAACTAACGCCCTTTCATTTATAAAAATACAAGAGGAATTTGGCAGTTTTAGTAATTACATTTGGGCTTTCTCCGATAATAAAACTATTGTGAACAGACCAAGCAGTTTAAAAGAAGTTCCAGCAACATCAGCTGTTTCAGACAAAATAAGTAAAGACTTAAAAAAAAGAGGGTTTAAATTCGTAGGTTCAACGGTAGTTTATGCTCACATGCAAGCCACCGGAATGGTTGATGATCACGTTGCTTATTGCTGGAAAAGAAATTAAGATCCTGAATTTAATAGTTTCATAAATTCATCTCTGTCAATTTCTCTACAACCCAAACTATCAAGATGCTCATTATATACCTGACAATCTAATAATTTATAATTCTCGTTTTTTAACTTATTTGCTAAAGTAATAAAGGCAACTTTTGAAGCATTACTCACTTTTGAAAACATGCTTTCTCCACAAAAAACATCGCCTAAATCAATTCCATAAAGTCCCCCTACTAATTCATCATTCTGCCAAACCTCAACAGATTTAGCAATTCCCAATTCATTCAGTTTACAATAAGCTTCTATCATTTCCTGGCTAATCCAAGTTCCTCCTTGACCTTCTCTTTTTATTAAACTACAATTTGAAATTACTTCCATAAATTTTTGGTTGAAAGTAATTGTAAATGTATTTCTATTCAAAATATTTCTCATGCTTTTGGAAACTACCAATTCATCAAAATACAAAACCATTCTTAATTTTGGAGCCCACCAAAGTATCGGTTCCCCTGGATTAAACCATGGGAAAATTCCACTTTTATAAGCAAGTTGTAATCTCTCAGAAGATAGATCTCCCCCTACTGCAAGTAAGCCTTCAGAGGAAGCCTCAGAAACTGGAGGGAAATATAAAGCGTTGGAAATTTGATGCATTTGGGTCAGAAAATAGGTAGAATTTATTGGTATTAATTAAATATAAACAAAATTAGCAATATCTTTATCAAAAAAATATAAATGAGAAAATTAGTAATTCTACTATCACTTTTATTTACTACTTCTGTTATTTTATCACAAATAAAAGACAGCATTTCTAACACCTCTAATTTTCAAAGTTATACCAATAAAAACGGAGAAATTTACACCTATAAAAAACCACGCTTTTTTGAAATGATTACTAATGTTCCAAGAAATGTTTACGGAACAGTCAATGATTTTGGCTATAAGGAGAATTTAATAGCTTTAGGAGGAGCAACGATTATGACTGTTGCTATCATACCTGAAGATCAACATTTACTTGATCAATCCAGAATAATTGGCGAAAGACTCGGGTTAGAAGAGGTTGCCAGATATAAAAATTTTGGACCGCTAAGTAATATTCCGCCTAATATCACTTCGGCAATTTACTTAGTAGGAAATGGGACCACTCCAATATTATTAAGTATGGGATTTGCAACTTTTGGATTAATAAATAATGATTATCGCTCACTAAATACTGCCACGGGTCTAGTAGAAAGCGTATTGGTATCTGGGGTTTTTAGTCAAACTATAAAAAGAATTTCTGGAAGGCAAAGTCCTGCGCCAGCAAATATAGATGGGAATCCTGGAGGGGATTGGAATCCATTTCCAAGTTTTAGTGCTTATGGTAAATATACTCCAAATTATGACGCCATGCCATCAGGACATGTGATGACAGCAACGGCAGCATTAAATGTGATATTGGGGAATTACCCTGATAAAAAATGGATAAAACCTGTTGGCTATAGCCTAATTGGTCTATTAGGATTTAATATGGTTCAAGCGAATGTCCATTGGTATTCCGATTATCCTATTGCAATGGTCATGGGTTATATTATTGGAAAAAATATTGCTAAGAGCAAAATTACCAAAACCAATACAAAATTAGAATCTACAAAAAAGTATACGTTTAATTTAAATGCTTCTCGAAGTTATGGTTATAATTTTATTGGCGTAAATATCACTTTTTAATTGAACCCATGAAAAGTAAAGTTATTATTGCAATTGCCCTTCTTCTTTCTTTAAAAGGTAACGCACAACAAAAGGATTCTATCCCATTCTTAATTAAAGAAGATAAATTAACCTATAAACAATTTGTAATTCCAGCAATTTTAATTTCGGGAGGATTATTATTGAAAAATACCCCCATGAATACGAATTTACAAAACGACTTCAGAAAGGTTTTGGGGGAAGATTTTCATAATAAAATTGACAACTACATACAATATGAAGCGCTATTACAAATATATGGTGGACGGTATTTACGATTGAAGCCAAAAAATAATGCACTACAGCAAACGATAAATATTGTTGTTTCCAATGCAATTATGGGAGGAATCGTACAATCAATGAAATTCTCAATTAAAGAAATACGCCCTGATGAAACCGATGAATTGAGTTTTCCTTCTGGCCATACAGCTACTGCTTTTACCAATGCTTCTGTTTTATTTTACGAATATAAAGAAGCCAATATTTGGTATGCAAGTAGCGGTTATTTATTCGCAGCAGCAACTGGATTTTTAAGAATCGCGAACAATAAACACTACACTTCAGATGTTTTAGCTGGGGCAGGAATTGGAACAGCGGTAGGGCTTGCAGTTTCCTATTGGAGCCCTTTTAAATCCCTAACATTAGGTAAAAATAAAACCCATGCCTTAATTTATCCTCAAATAGGAACCAATTACGGCATAGGTTTATTACTTAAAAATTGATATTATATATCAATTCTATTTTTAGAACGGCAAATCGTCGTGTTCTTCTTCTTTAAAATTTTCAGCTGGAGCAAATGTTTCAGCGGCTGGCATTGGTGCAGCAGGAGCAGGTGCAGCAGCCCCTAACTTCTCAACTCTCCAACCTTGAATAGCGTTGAAATATTTAGTTACTCCTTGAGGATCAACCCATTCGCGACCTCTTAAATTGATAGATACTTTTACAGCATCTCCCACCTGATAGTTATTTAATAAATCACATTTATCTTGAACGAATTCAACCAAAATGTGTTGTGGATATTGCTCGTCAGTGGTAACCACTAATTCTCTTTTTAAGAAGCTTCCGCTTCCTACGTTTTTTGATTCCCCAAGCATTTTAATTTTCCCTGATACTTCCATTTTACTTCTTTTATTTTATTATAATTATTTTGCTAATAATACTTTCCAAGCGGAATCAACATCATTCTGATCCAAATATTCCTTTGCTTTTTTAAATTGTTTTGATTCATCGTCTGCACTCAAAACTCCTTTAACAGCAAAATTCTGCTTTACAAATATATTAATTTCTTCTGTTGTAGGCAACGCTTCAATATTTCCTAATTTCCCCAAATCATTCCCATCAAAAATAGCACTTTCCTTGACGAAATTTGGTATTTGATCCACTCCGATTCCTAAGGTTGTTATTGGCTTAGCCACTTCAAATAATCCTTGATTGGCTCTTGAATACCAATTTCCACCCATTCTAGAAACTAAATCAATTTTAAAAGGGTCGATATTACCATTTTCATCCAATACCGATTCACTAATATGCATTTTTAGTATTTCACAAATAACCAAGTTCCCAGCACCACCTTGCGTTCCTAAACTAATAATTTCATTCACTTTACATTCAAATTGAACTGGTGATTGTGCAACGCGATATGGTTTTACCATTTCAGATGGAATTGCGGTAAATCCAGCTTTTACAAATTCATTTACTCCATCTGGATATTCAGAACTTGATAAAGAAGTTTGTTGGACAATATCAAAATTTACTACATTAATAACCACTTCGCGAGTCGCTTCGGCATTGATTAAAGTGTGTTTTATCGTATTGTCTCGTACCCTTCTAGCAGGAGAAAATATTAATATTGGTGGATTTGCACTAAAAATATTAAAAAAGCTAAACGGCGATAAATTTGAAACTCCATTTTTATCGATAGTGCTTGCAAAAGCGATAGGTCGCGGACCTACAGCGCTTTGTAAATAGCCCTGCAATTTAGCTGAAGAAATGTCTTTTGGATCAATACTTATCATATAAATCAATTTTAACAAATATAATAAATTGGTTTCAAAAACGCAGTAATTAAAATCCTAATCTTGATTTTGAAATTACAATTTACATTTCTATTACCGTAATCATATTATTTTATTATATTTATCGTTATTATGACTTTACAAAAGTAACTTATGCAGTTTTCCAATAAACGAAATTTTACTCGGTGGTTTATTATATTTTCCTCGTTTATATTCATTGTTTTCATACTTTGGAATACCTACTCCTTTTTTCAGATTTTCAAAAATGAAGAACGTTTAAAGATGGAATATTGGTCGGAAGCTCAAAAAACTTTGATTACTTCTGACATCAACACCGAAGTAGCGCTGCCTATTAAAATAATCGAAGACAATAAAACAATTCCAATTATTTTAACCGATGAAAAAGACAGTATAATTGGCCATAACAATATTGACGAAAAATTAATGTCGATTCCAAAGGAAGCCAATACTATTTTAAAAAAGTTAAAAAAGGAAAACCAACCGATAAAATTTGAATATGTCCCTGGAAAATTCCGAAATATCTATTACGGAAATTCCGATCGATTGAACAATCTAATTTATTTTCCAATAGCCTTTTTATTGATTATTTTACTCTTCGCTCTGTTAGTATATAATTTCTACAGAAGTACCAAAATGGCCACAGAAAACAAACTTTGGGCAGGAATGGCTAAGGAAACGGCACATCAAATTGGAACTCCACTATCTTCATTAATTGGATGGTTGGAAATATTGAAGGCAGAAAACGTATCGGATTCCACCGTTGCAGAAATTGAAAAAGATATTGATCGACTCCAAAATATCACGGATCGTTTTTCAAAAATTGGTTCGGAACCAATATTAGAAACCAAAGATATTATAATAGAAACTGAAAACTCATTTCAATATTTACAATCTAGATTTTCAAAACAAGTGGCTTTTTCATTTAATGCACCCGATTTTCCAATTTTAGTTTCTCTAAATCCAATTCTATTCAGCTGGACCATTGAGAACTTAGTTAAAAACTCTATTGATGCTATGAGAGGAAAAGGGAAGCTGGCGGTTGCAATTAGTATAGAGGGCGAATTTGTAAAAATAAACGTAACCGATTCTGGAAAAGGAATTCCAAAAAAGCAATTCAAAAAAATCTTTGAACCGGGATTTACAACAAAAAAAAGAGGCTGGGGATTGGGACTTTCTTTAACAAAAAGAATAGTTGAAGAATACCATGATGGCAAAATAAAAGTACTGAATTCTGAAGTGAATAAAGGAACTACTTTTCAAATTAGTTTTAGAAAAGCAAAGTAATTATAACTTTTTCTTGCTCTTTCTGATTTTGCTTTTATTGATTAGAATGGCTTTTTCTCCGTTCCACTTGTAATATTCTTCTTCATTTGTCATGTTATAAATACCATTCGATTCTTCAATTAATTCTGCTTGTTCTATTTTCTTAACAATCATATTGGCCTTTCCTCCTTTTTCTGATGGAAACACAAACTCCTCAGAATGGTAAAACACATCCGCATCGCCTACATTCATTTTTTCAGGTAATGGTTGAAATTTTTTGCCATTCCATCCAAAATAATAATCAAATGTAGGAACTCCACATGACTCTCCGCTAAAAGAAATTCTATAAATATTCTGCAATTTTGATAGTCCTAAATGGCCGATGGTTTTATTTTCAAAATAGGAACTTTCAGACAAACATTTTTTAATTGTATTTTCACCCAATAATTGATTTTCCTTGTCTAAAATTTTTACTGTAATAAAAAAATTCTCGTTGAAATATTCCTGCGATTTTATTTTTTCAATTTTATCAATAGTGGTTAAATAAGTAAATGAGGAATTTTTGACATAATTCAATGCCAATAATCCTTTCCAAACGCATCCAAATTTGGTTTCTCCTGATTTGTTTTTATATTCTATTTCAACCCAAGAAACATTAATCCCTTTTAATTTGTAAAGCGATTCCGATGTTTTTTTTACCATTACTTCGCTTCCCAATTGTAAGGAATCCAATACAATCGAACTTGCATTAGGACTTTTTCGAACATAACATGTTGGGAAACCTACAATAGCTTTAGTGTTATCCTGAAGATTCCAATGGTAGTTGTGGTTGTATTCATCCTGAGAATAGGAAAGTGTTACAAACATCATTAATAAAAAAAATAATACTTTTTTCATCCGTTTGTATGTTATATCAAATTTTGATTTTATAAATTTCCTTGGATTTTCAATGCCAACGAAGTAAATTCCTCTTTGGATAAACTAACTTTCTTTTGAAAGCGGATGTCCTCCATTTCATTCAGTGGGATCAAATGAACATGGGCATGGGGAACTTCTAAACCTATAACGCTCATGCCAATCCGTTTACAAGGAACTGTTTTTTGTAATGCAATAGCCACTTTTTTAGAAAAGTGCATCAAGCCTAAGTAAAGCTCGTCGTCGAGATCAAATAGCTTGTCAATCTCATGCTTTGGAATGCATAAAGTATGTCCGAGTGCATTTGGATTTACATCCAAAAAGGCTAAAAATTTATCGTCTTCGGTGATTTTAAAACACGGAATTTCTCCGTTTACGATTTTGGTAAAAATACTTGCCATTTTTGGACGTGAATTGAATTAATCTCTAGAAACCTCTAAAATTTCAAATTTCAAGATTCCATTAGGAACCGTAATTTCAGCTATTTCTCCCACCGATTTGCCTAATAAGCCTTTTCCAATTGGAGAAGTCACAGAAATTTTTCCTGTTTTTAAATCGGCTTCACTTTCAGCAACTAAAGTGTATTTTAATTCCATAGAATTCGTCAAATTTTTGATTTTTACATTGGATAAAACCAAAACTTTAGAGACATCTAATTGTGTTTCGTCAATTAATCGAGCGTTAGAATGAACTTCTTCTAATTTAGCAATTCTCATTTCTAACATTCCTTGAGCTTCTTTTGCAGCATCGTATTCAGCGTTCTCTGACAAATCACCTTTATCTCTTGCATC
>CALPNL020000077.1 GCA_943324925.2 Chitinophaga pinensis
ACAATTGCTTTTTTACCTTTAACATCGCCTCCATAAATGGTGTAATAATGACGAACTGCTTCAGCAACTCCATAACCTGTGATCATATCGGCAACAGTATATTTTCTAGAAACATCAGGAGAAAAAACAGGGTTTTCAATTACTTTTACTACCCCTTGTAGTAATTGTCCAATTCTATTTATTTTATCTGCTTCTGAGGGTTTGAAATGACCATTAAAAACACCTTCTTGAGGATGCCAAACCCCGCATTCTTCTGTCATTGGAATTACCTCGTGAATTTCATCAACATTTAAATCGCCACCAGTACCGTAATAGCTTTTCAATAAAGGCGAAACTGCTTTGTACCAACGTTGTAAAACGCCCTTTTTTCTTGGGTCATTTGGATCAAAATTAATTCCTGATTTTGCCCCACCTATTGCAGGTCCTGAAACTGAAAATTTCACTTCCATAGTTTTAGCTAGCGATAAAACTTCGTTCATATCCAACCCTTTTCTCATTCTTGTTCCACCACCAGCAGCTCCACCTCGCAATGAATTGATTACTGTCCAGCCTTCCGCTTCCGTTTCTTGATCTTTCCAGTTAAAAATAATTTCAGGTTCTTTATTTTCGAATTTTTTAAGTAAATCTTTCATTAATTTTTTTCGTTTTTTAGTATTGCAAATATAGGTAACTTTAATTTTTTAAATAATTATTTTGGATGGTATATTTTTCCAGAACTATGGTCTTTTGAAGCTCCCGTTACACTGCTCAAAGTGTTGATTTCATCTCTTAATTTTAAAACACCTAATAAGCCAAAAATTAGCGCTTCTTTAAATTCAATAATTTTCTTTTCAGGAATTAATAAGGAAGTTTCTGTTAAATAATATTGAATTCTATGAATTAAAAAATCATTATAGGCGCCACCACCAGTGATCAATAATTTACTTTTTTTATTGGTCAATGCCAATCCAATTTGAATGGCAATATGCTCAGTAAATGTAGCTAATTTGTCTTCAATTGAAATTTCATAACTATCGATTATTGGTAAAATGATCTCTTTTACAAATTCAAATCCCAACGATTTAGGATAGGATAACCGGTAAAATTCCAATGTGTTTAATTCTGTCAATAAGTCTGAATTTATTTTTCCGGAACTTGAAAGTCTTCCTTTATCATCGTATTCTAAACCCAATTGATTGGCATAATAATTCAAAATGGTATTTACAGGAGAAATATCAAATGCAATTCGGTTTCCATTTTTCTCAAAGGAAACATTCGAAAAACCACCTAAATTCAAACAATAATCAGCCTCCGAAAATAATAATCGGTCACCAATGGGCACTAAAGGAGCACCTTGACCTCCCAATTCAACATCCTGAACTCTAAAATCACATACAACCTTTTGGTTACAAATGGTCGCAATTTCTGGTAAGTTTCCAATTTGTAACGTAATTCCATTTTGAGGTTGATGTAAAATGGTGTGTCCGTGGGAACAAACGGCATCAATATTCTCAAGATGGTGTTTTGAAATAAATTCGGATATGGTATTCCCTAATAATAAGGTGTATTTTTTATTTAATGCTAATAATTCTGATTCTGAGAAACCAACGGCAATTTTTAATTGGTCGATCCATTCTTGGCTGTAGCCAATGGTTTCAAATTCAAGGATTTGGAAATTCCATTTCCCGTTAATTATTTCAAAATTAAGGTGTGCTAAATCAATTCCGTCTAGCGAAGTGCCCGACATTACACCAATTAGGTTATATTTTTCTTGAATCATCGGCTAAAATTAATAAATCATTTTGAGAATTTGATAATTTAGAAGTATATTTGTTTGCGTTTTTTATATTAATCACAATTATTATTCCCTATTATGGATTTTAAACTTACAGAAGAGCATTTAATGATTCAACAAGCAGCTAGAGATTTTGCTAAAATGGAATTGTTGCCAGGTGTTATTGAAAGAGATGAACATTCAAAATTTCCAACGGAACAAGTGAAGATGATGGCTGAACTTGGATTTATGGGAATGATGGTTGACCCAAAATATGGAGGTTCTGGTTTAGACAGTATTTCCTATATTTTAGCGATTACGGAGATTTCAAAAATAGATGCTTCAGCGGCGGTAATCATGTCAGTAAACAATTCATTGGTTTGTGCAGGAATTGAAAAATATTGCAATGAAGAACAAAAACAAAAATACTTAGTTCCACTTGCTAAAGGGGAGGTGATAGGTGCGTTTTGTTTGTCGGAGCCGGAAGCGGGTTCGGATGCAACGTCTCAAAAAACAACCGCAATTGATAAAGGAGATCACTATTTATTAAATGGTACAAAAAACTGGATTACCAATGGAAGTTCAGCTTCTACCTATATTGTGATTGCACAAACAGATATTGAGAAAGGGCATAAAGGAATCAATGCCTTTATAGTTGAAAAAGGATGGGCTGGTTTTGAAATTGGACCTAAAGAAAAGAAAATGGGAATTCGCGGTTCAGACACGCATTCTTTAATGTTCACTGATGTAAAAGTTCCAAAAGAAAATAGAATTGGCGATGATGGTTTCGGATTTAATTTTGCGATGGCCGTTTTAAATGGAGGTAGAATAGGTATTGCTTCGCAAGCTTTAGGAATCGCAAAAGGGGCTTTTGAATTGGCGTTACAATATTCTCAAGACCGAAAAGCTTTTGGCAAAGAAATTTTTAAGCACCAAGCTATAGCTTTTAAATTAGCCGACATGGCCACCCAAATTGCAGCCGCTGAAATGTTAGTTTTAAAAGCCGCTTCAGAAAAGGATGCAGGGCAAGATATTTCACAATCGGGTGCTATGGCTAAATTATTTGCTTCACAAACTGCAATGGACACTACCATCGAAGCAGTTCAAATTCATGGTGGAAACGGTTACGTAGCCGAATACCATGTGGAAAGAATGATGCGTGATGCTAAAATCACTCAAATTTATGAGGGAACTTCTGAAATTCAACGCATAGTAATTTCAAGAACTTTGATTTCATAATTAAGATTCCCACAAATAAAAAAAAGTCCTAAAGCGAATTACTTTAGGACTTTTTTATTTATTATTTATTAAAATTATTCAATAATAATTTTCTTAGTAAGGCAATCTCCTTGACTTCTAATCGAAATTAAATAAACCCCTTTCATAGTATCATTTAAGGTTACAATTTGATTTAATTCATTATTGTTTACATATTCTTTTTCAAATATTACCCGTCCAGTAGTATCATAAATTACAATAGAATAATCATTTAAAACTGATTTTAATTGGATATCAAAAATTCCTTTATTTGGATTTGGAACAATAGAAAAATTATTTACAAAAAAGTCATTTGTACTCAATACATTAGTTAAAAACTGACTTGATATTGCATTGTAATAGGCAAGCATTCGAGTAGCTTGACCCGCAGTGAACATATACATACAAGCATCATTGGTATAATCCATGTAGTTCATAGTTAATGTATTTACTCCACACTGAGTTGTAGCTCCAGCTGCTGGGCATCCATAAACTGCAGCACTTGAAGGAGGAGTGTCACATACTCTATCTCCTTGAGTATTACAATTTGAGTTGGTACAGCCAGAAAAGGTATGATTCAAATTAAAGAAATGTCCTAATTCGTGAGTCAACGTTCTTCCTAAATTATAAGGAGTTCTGGGAACATAACCTGGGCAACCAGCGCCTTTTCCAAAAGCGCTAAGTGCAATGACCACGGTTTGACCATTGTTTGGAGAACCTCCTAAAGGAGAATAACCAAGTAAACCGGATCCTGCATTTCTACATACTAAGTTTAAATAACCGCTCCAATTTCCATCTGAATCCGCACCTCCTAAAAAATTGGTACCAAAGGTAACTGCTAGATCACCATCAACAAGATTTGATCCGCCAGGATGATTTCTATTTGCCAATACAAATCGCACATCTAAATTTCCTGTATTTACACCTGGATAGTTGCTACTCGCGCCAGACCACTGGGAGATATCAAGATTAAGACCATTATAATCTAAATTTAAAATGTCAATTTGATTTTGTGCTAATGCTCTTAAACAAGCTGTTGGCGTTGTTGCATCAGGAAAATGTACGGCAACGGGAATGATGATAGTAGCATTTGTACTAGCTAAACTGTTTGGGTTTTTTTCTAATTTCGCCAATTCAATTTCAAACTTTGCTTGAAGGTTTAAGTAGTTTTGTCTTGCAATTGGATCGTTCATAATTCGTTCCATATTTTGTTCCATTCCACAAGTTCTTTGTTGAGAATAGCCTAATTGAACAAATAATAACGCGATTAGTAGTTTTAGTTTCATATGATTTATTTTGAGGTCGAATTTAATAATAATTATTTATATATAATTTATTTTTGTTGAATTACTGTTGAATAGATATAAAAAAGTCCTAAAACAAAATGCTTTAGGACTTTTATAGATTACTTTCGATATTATTTTGCCAATGTCATTTCATCAACAATGTGTTTTGCACCTGAGTATTTTTCAATAACCCAAAGTACATAACGAATATCTACGTTAATTGTACGTTGTAATTTTGGATCAAAAATAACATCACCGGCCATCGCCTCAATGTTTCCATCAAATGCCAATCCTATTAATTCTCCTTTACCATTCAATACTGGCGATCCTGAATTTCCTCCTGTAATGTCATTATCAGTTAAGAAATTTACATGAAGTGAACCGTCTTTATCTCCGAATCGACCGTAATCTTTGTTTTTGTTTAACTCAATAACTCGAGCTGGCAAATCAAATTCTTCATCTCCTTTTTTGTATTTTTTTACTTGACCATCTAAAGTAGTGTAGTTATTGATTTTCGCATCGTTTCTCTTATCTGCAGGTAAAGAACGAACTTTACCATAAGTTAAACGCAAAGTAGAATTGGCATCTGGATATTTGATAGTACCAATTTTTGAAACTCTCAAACCTTCAACTAATAAACGGAAAGCAGTTCCATAATCATTTTGTGCTTTTGCAATCGCATCCGATTTCGCATTCATGTGCGCCACTAAATCATTAGAGATTAAATACAAAGGATCACTTGCCAAAACTGCATCACTTGGATAATCTAAAAATGCTTTTACTTTTTCTAATGACGTTAATACACTCATTTCAAAAGCAGCATTTACAAATTTAGAATAGTCATAGTTGGTGTCTTTTCCAATTTTTTCAACCATTGGAGCAATTCCATAACCTACAGATTTGGTTGCATATAATTTTAATTGAGCGGTTAAAATATCTTTTTCAGCTGGAAGGTAAGAATCTTTGAAAAAACCATCCGCCATTTCAATTATTCTTGGAGCCAATGCAGCACGTTTTGTAGCATCTGCTTTAGCGTAGGCATCCAATTGTCTTCCTAAAGTACGACCAATTGCTCCATAGGCTGAAGTTCTCATTAATTGTTGTAGGTAATTATCGTGACGAGATTTCTCATTCGTCAAAGCATAATAAGCATTGATTGTACTTACCACATTACCATATTTTGCTTTGTTTTCGGCTTTATTTGCCCAGCTATTAAATTTAGCTTCCTGTGCCGCTTTTGATTTTGAAGTTTGAAATTTGCTTAAAGCATCAATCATCCCTTGACGGTTTTTCCAATAATTTGCAGTAGAAGCAAATTTTGAAGCGTAGATTAATCGAAGTGCAGCACTTTGATCCATGTATTTTTTCATGTTATCCATACCTGTCTTAGCGCCTTCAACCCAAGCAGGATAAGCAAATTTTACGTTTTGCTCAATTCCACCAGCCGGCATCCAACGGTTAGTTCTTCCAGGATAACCTAAAATCATAGCGTAATCTCCTTCTTTAACACCGTTTAAGTTTACCGGTAAATAGTGTTTTGGATTCAAAGGCACATTAGAAGTAGAATAATCTGCAGGATTTCCGTTTTTGTCAGCGTAGATTCTAAACATAGAAAAATCCGCTGTATGACGCGGCCACTCCCAGTTGTCAGTATCACCTCCAAATTTTCCAAGACTTTCAGGAGGGGTACCTACTAAACGAACGTCTTTATAGTCCTGATAAACAAAATAATAGTATTCATTTCCTTGAAAAAAGGGACGTACAGAAACGGTATATTTTCCACCTTCATTGTTTTCTTTTTCTATGGCAGCAATTTCTTGATTAACGGCTTTTTCTCTTTCAGCCTCTGTCATTTTATCATTTACTTTCGCCAAAATTCTTTTGGTACAATCATCCATACGCACGAAAAAACGAACATATAAACTAGAAGGTTTCATTTCTGAAGCTTTATTTGCAGCCCAGTAACCGTCTTTCAAATAGTTTTTCTCGGCAGTAGATAATTCAGCGATGGCATCATATCCGCAGTGGTGATTGGTTAATACCAATCCGTCTTTAGAAATAACTTCAGCTGTACAACCTCCATTAAATTGAACAATTGCATCTTTTAAACTGTGGTTATTGATGCTGTAAATTTCTTCAGCGGTCAATTGCAACCCCATTTTTTGCATATCACGGTGATTCAAACGCTCAATGAACATTAAAAACCACATTCCTTCATCGGCCTTAACGGTCGTTGGAATTAATAGAACCCCAATAATTAGGGATAAAATAAATTTTTTCATATTGATTAGTTTTTTATAGAACTGCGAATATAAATCATTTTCATATTTCTAACCGCATATCAAGATTAAAAAGTTATGATTTTAACAAATATTTTGATGTTTTCAATAGCTTAACTTTTGTAAAAATAGATAACCTTATAATAAAATAAAAAGCACAATAAATTAACACTACTATAGCAATTTTGTCAAAACTAAAAATGAAAAATAAAAGAAAAATTCCATTAGTAGTAATCAGCGATATCCACCTTGGAACTTATGGCTGTCAAGCTACCGAATTACTTCAATATTTAAAATCTATTCAACCCAAAACCTTAGTTTTAAACGGGGATATCATTGACATGTGGAACTTTTCAAAAAGTTATTTTCCCTCTTCCCACATGAATGTTTTGCGTCATATTATAAAAATGTCTGCTAATGGGACCCGATTAATATACATCACTGGAAATCACGATGAGGTGTTGCGTAAATATTCCGATCTTATACTTGGTAAATTCGAATTGGTTGACAAATTGGTTTTAGATTTAGATGGAAAAAAAGCTTGGATTTTTCATGGTGATGTATTCGATTCTTCCACGCAAGGGTATGCTAAAATATTAGCAAAAATAGGTGGTAAAGGTTACGATTTATTGATATTAATAAATAGTTTCTTGAATTGGATAATGGTATTATTAGGAAAAGAAAAGCGCAGTTTTTCTAAGAAAGTAAAAGACAGTGTGAAAAAAGCAGTTTCTTTTATTACCGATTTTGAAACAACGGCTGCAGAAATTGCTATCGATAAAAAATTCGATTATGTGATTTGTGGACATATTCATAAGCCTCAAATGAGAACAGTTACCAACGAAAATGGATCAGTAGTTTATTTAAATAGTGGCGACTGGGTTGAAAACTTGACCGCTTTAGAATATAAAAATTCAGAATGGAGCATTTATGAATATAAAAAGGAGCATTACCTAAATTCTGAATCCAACGACGAAATAGTTCCTGAAGATTACGCCTCTAAAATTCTCTCTTAATAAGATATTATATAAATGAAAATATTTTACGCAATACAAGCAACGGGCAACGGACATATTAGTAGAGCGGTGCAACTGTATCCGTATTTGAAAAAATTTGGTGCTGTCGATTTTTTTATGAGTGGTAATAATGCCAGCTTGAATGTAGATATTCCAATAAAATATAAGAGCAAAGGATGTAGTTTGCATTACAGCAAATGCGGGGGTTTGGATTATTGGGAAATTGCCAAAAACATCAATCCTTTGCAAATGTACCGCGATGCCAAAGCACTGCCTTTATCGGATTACGATGTAGTAATAAACGATTTTGATTCGGTTACGGCTTTAGCCTCCAAGATTCAGAAAGTGAAATCGGTTCAATTTGGCCACCAGGCAAGTTTTAAATCAAAGTTGACACCGAGGTCAGAAAATAATAATTTAATGGGGGAGCTAGTTTTACAAAAATATGCTCCAGCCAATAAATATTTAGGACTTCATTTTAAAGAATACGATACTTTTATTCATCCTCCAATTATTAAAGATGATATTGTAAATGCGGCTCCTACCGATTTAAATCACATTTCTGTTTACCTACCTTCCTTTGATAAGGATTGTTTAGAAAATGCTTTTAGAAAAGTAGGCGACATTCAATTTCATTGGTTCTTAAATGATATAAAAAAGCCATATTCCGTTGGAAATATTACTTATTTTCCGGTAAACCAAAAGCTATTCAACGATAGTTTAATTTCTAGTCACGGAATAATTACTGGAGGTGGATTTGAAACTCCTGCCGAAGCTTTGTATTTGAATAAAAAAGTGCTTAGTATCCCCATTCAAAAGCATTATGAACAAGAATGTAATGCGGCAGCATTAAAATTATTAGGCGTTCCTGTACTTAGTAAAGTAGGAAATAATTTTCATATTGAAATTGAAAATTGGCTGAATGGCAAAATTACCTATCCAAAAATTGTTGCCAATGACATTCCTAAAACGCTACAATATTTATTTGATACTTATAATGATTAATAAAAAAAAGCCATCGAAAGATGGCTTTTAAATTTAAAGGTTATGACTATTTTCAGGAAGTTCCTCTTC
>CALPNL020000078.1 GCA_943324925.2 Chitinophaga pinensis
AATCCAAAGGGAAATAATTTGCCTTTTGCTTTTTGTAATGCTTCAGAAAAGGATGGCATTACAATTGCAAATGCGACTAGATTCCCGTCTTTGTCTTCCACAAATTTGATGTATTCCGGATTGATAAAACTGATGTATTTTTTCTTAAAATAGGCTTTTTGAATTTCGGTAATTTCTACGAATGAAGCTAATTTTGAATAAGAATAATTAAACAAATCAAACATTTTATCAACATATGGTAAAATGTCTTTTGTTTTAGTAAAACTTAATGCATTAAGTTGGTACCTTTTTTTTATTAATTCTTGTGCTTTGTCGAATTGTTCTACATTAACATTAGCAAAAGGAAATTTATGCTCCAAATATTCTTTCTCTGTTTGGAATCCTAATTTCTCAAAATGTTCCGCATAATAGGGGTGATTGTACCAAGTAATCATGGTTCCTATTTGGTCAAAACCTTCTGTTAGTACACCCACTTTATCTAAATTAGAGAATCCCATTGGCCCTTCAATGTGCTCTAAATTGTTTTTTAAACCTAATTCAGTGACTTTTTTTAGTAATGTTTTGGTTACTTCAATATCATCAATTACATCAAACCAACCAAAACGTACCTTTTTCTTTTGTTGTTTGTTTACTTCATTCCAATTGATAATTGCAGCAATTCTTCCCACAATTTCATTGTTTTTGTATGCCAAATAAAAGTAGGCTTCTGCGTTTTCAAATGTTGGATTTTTAGTTTTATCGAAGGTTTCTAATTCGTCTGCAATAATAGGTGGAACCCAGTATTTATTATTTTTGTATAATGAAAACGGGAATTTTATATAATCGGTAAGTTCTTTTTTGGAAATGGCCTCTTTAATTGTAATCATCTATTTTTATTTTGGGGCTGGAACTTCGTCAAGTCGTTTTTTATCTTTGGATTTACTTTTTCCTTTTTTATCCTTTTTAGATTTTTCTTGTGGTGCTCGAAGTAATATTTCGGTATAGTTTTCATCAAAACGCCAAGATATTCCAATACCACCAACTAATAGTGAAGGGGTATTTTTAAAATTTACACCAAAATTTGTGTCAATCTGAATGTTTTCTTGGATTAAATAGGCCGCTCCACCACGAAGTACATTGTCAGCATAATAATCACTTATGTAACCTTGCGTTTCAATAAAACCAATCCATTCTGGTGTGAAACCGCGAGTAAGTGTGAGAATGTAACCGTAGGATGGAAATTCCGTTCCAATTTTGTCGGCGATAATATTGGTAACAAAAACTGATTTTCCCAATTGATTTTGAGTAATCAACATTGCTTTTGGGCTAATTTTAGGATCGGAAGGAAATGAAAATTCATTGTTGGTAAGATTTAAATTCATTCCGGCATAAATTCCAACAGCTGGTAGTAAACTTCTATATTTAAATTTATGGTTGTTATTCCAACTTAATACATCAATTTTTTCTTCATAATTTTTATTAGGATCATATAGGAGATATTTTGCCCCTATTATTGATTGTTTGAAAGCTTTGCGTTTATAATTTTCATAGTAACTTTCATAGTTGTCATTTTGATATTGTAAATCGATATTTAATTCTAATTGTTCTAATATTGCACCATATCTTAAGCTTAAATCAGTACCTATTCCTTTAGCTTCGTATTCAAGAAAGTCGTGTTTTTCATTTACTCCATATACCCCTAATTCCGCTTGAATTACTGTTTTTCCAACAGAAAAAGCCGACATGGATTTTCCGGGACGATTGGAATTGATTACATCAGTATATTGAGCATTTATATTTAAAAATGAAAAGAAACCGAGTGAAATCAATAGGGTAGTAATTCGATTCATAAATTTATTTGATAATTTTTATTCAAATGTACCATATTTTATTATTTATTTAAGAATCATATTTTAAAAATCTATCGTAATTTGTAAAATGATTTATTAATTTTACACAAAATATTTTTATTGATGGAAATGGCTTCTTTCGCAGGTTTTATAGAAACTTTATTTTACATTTTAATGTTCTATTATGTATTTAAATTTTTAGCACGTTTGTTTTTACCTTATATGGTTAAAAAAGTAGTTGAAAAAGCGGGACAAAATTTTCAGCAAAACTATCAAAACCAGCAAAATCCCAATACAACTCAAGATTCTAACCCTTTGAATTCAACTGATTCTAAACCTCGCGAAAACAAAAAAGTAGGGGAGTATGTTGATTTTGAAGAAATTGAATAGTAGACTAACTATTTGATTTCATAAATTCCTATATGTTTGTTTTATTTTTTACTTTTACAAACATCTAAAAATAAAAAATGAAAAGATTAGAAAGAATTTATCCTCATGCTATTGCTGTCTTAGGTTTTATTTTAATTTCCCTTATCTATTTTTACCCTGTACTTCAAGGAAAGAAAATCGCTCAGTCTGATATAGCGCAATATACTGGAATGGCAAAGGAACAAATTGACTTTAGAGCATCAGAAAACTCGGAGCCATATTGGACGAACTCTGCTTTTGGAGGAATGCCAACCTATCAATTAGGCGCTAATTATCCACATGAATATATCAACAAACTGGATAGTGCGTTGCGTATTTTACCGAGACCAGCCGATTATTTATTACTTTATTTTCTAGGATTTTACGTGCTATTATTAGTTTTAAAAGCCGATCCTTTGAAGGCTTTTTTTGGTGCTTTAGCCTTTGGCTTTTCAACCTATTTGATAATAATTCTTGGTGTTGGTCATAATGCTAAAGCCCACGCAATTGCCTATATGCCGCTGGTTGTGGCAGGGGTATTATTGGTTTTTCAACGTAGGTTTTTAGTTGGAGGTTTGCTAACGATGTTTGCAGCTGCATTAGAATTAAATGCCAACCATCCTCAAATGACCTATTATTTGTTGTTTTTAATTCTAATAATTACAGCTTTTTACTGCTATAAACAGCTAAAAGATAAAGAATATAAATCCTTATTTACGGCCTTTGGAATTTTTGTAATTGCTGGAATTTTGGCGATTGGTGCTAATGCTACTAGTTTATTGGCTACAGCCGAATATGCAAAATACAGTACTAGAGGTAAAAGTGAATTGACATTTAGCCCCGACGGATCAAAAAGCACCTCTGATAATGCAATGACTCATGATTATATTACTGAATATAGTTACGGAATTGCAGAAAGTTTCAATTTAATTTCTCCACGTATTTTTGGTGGTTCCAATGGTGAAAATATTGGTGCTAATACCAATATGTATGAATTTTTAATTGGAAAAAGCGTCCCAGAAGACCAGGCTAAAGAATTTGTTTCCAGTATGCCTGCCTATTGGGGAGATCAGCCTATTGTTGCCGCTCCAGCCTATATTGGGGCCGTAGTTTTCTTTCTTTGTTTGGTCGCTTTGTTCTTGGATAAACGCAAAATAAAGTATGTTTTTGTGGCTGGTACTGTAGTCTCTCTTATACTATCTTGGGGTAAAAACTTTCCCATATTGACTGATTTCTTTATTGATACAATTCCAATGTACAATAAGTTTAGAGCTGTTTCATCCATACAAGTTATTTTAGAATTGTGTATTCCGGTTCTTGCAATTATGGGATTGCAATCATTTTTTAAGGAAGAAAAAGCCCAACAATTAAAAGGATTGTATCTTTCAGGTGGAGTGTTTTTTGGAATAATCGCCTTTCTAATTGCTATAAAAAGTCAGTTTAGTTTTTCAGGTGGAAGCGACGATTATTATCTCCAAAATTACGGACCTGAGTTTATAAACGCCTTAAAAGAAGATAGGAAGAGTTTGTATTCAGCCGATTTATTACGTTCTGGATTCTTAGTTTTATTAGCGTTTGGGTTGCTTTGGTTTTTCGTTAAAAATAAAATTTCAAAATCGACTGCAGTTATATTAGTTGGAATCATCATGATTTCCGATTTATTTTTCATTGATAAAAATTATCTTAATGCTAAGAGTTTTGTTTCTCCTAGCGAGGTAGATGTGCCATTTCAACCTACCGCCTCTGATTTAGAGATTCTTCGTGATACTTCGCATTACCGAGTATTTGAGGTAAACGGAAATATGTCAAGTGCTAGAGCTTCGTATTTCCATCAATCTATAGGTGGGTATAGCGCAGTGAAACCTCGAAGAATGCAACAGTTATTTGATTACCAAATTGCCAAAAACAACATGGAAGTTTTAAACATGTTGAATACCAAATTCATTATTCAAACTGATAAAGAAGGTAAAGAATTCCCAACTTACAATCCGAATTACAATGGTAATGCTTGGTTTGTTCAAAAGGTGAAATTCGTAGATTCTCCGGATGAAGAAATGAAAGCTTTGGATAGTATAGATTCTAAAAAGGTTGTGGTTGTAAATCAACGAGAATTTGGTCCATTTATTAAAGGCGATTTAACTTTATTCAATGTAGATTCAACAGCTACTATTCAATTATTAAGTTACCAACCTAATCATTTGAAATATGTTTCTAGTAATACCAATTCTGGAGTAGCAGTTTTTTCTGAAATGTATTATGCTGATGGTTGGAACGCAACTATTGACGGGAAAGCGGCATCTCATTTTAGAGCAGATTATGCACTTCGAGCGATGAAAATCCCGGCTGGAAAACACAGTATAGAATTCAAATTTGAACCTCAAGTAGTCAAAACTGGAAGTACAATAGCCTTGATTAGTTTTATACTTATGATTTTGTTATTGGGAGTTGCTATTTATATAGAACAAAAGAAGGCGAATCAATAATCGATAACAAAATTGGATAACAATAAAATATTAATCATCACTTATTATTGGCCACCAGCGGGAGGTCCAGGCGTTCAGCGTTGGTTAAAATTCGTGAAATATTTACCTGATTTTGGTTTCCAACCAATCGTTTACATTCCAGAAAATCCATCTTATCCAATAATTGATGAAAACTTGCTTTCGGAAGTATCCAATCAAGCAATTATTTTGAGAAATAAAATTGTTGAGCCTTATCAATGGGCCTCTTTTTTATCAAAAAACAAAACCACCAAGATCAGTTCTGGAATAATACCTAATAAGAAAAAGCAAACCTTTTTAGATCAATTATTGCTTTGGATTCGGGGCAATATCTTTATTCCCGACGCTCGTGTATTGTGGGTAAAACCATCAGTTAAGTATTTAGAAAAATACATTATTGATAACGGAATTACCACAATTATTACCTCAGGACCGCCACACAGTTTGCATTTAATTGGCTTAGGTTTAAAACAAAAATTGAATGTGAAATGGATTACTGATTTCCGTGATCCTTGGACTACCATTGGCTATCATAAAGCGCTAAAATTATCGGAATATGCTGCTAATAAACACAAAAAACTAGAGTTTAAAGTGTTAAATACTGCCGATTTGATATTGGTTACCAGTCCATCAACAAGAGCTGAATTTAAAAAAATAACTTCTAAGCCGATTGAAGTAATTACCAATGGCTATGATGAGGAGAAAATTGGGAATCAGATAGTTGATAGAAAATTCACTTTAGCCCATATTGGGTCTTTTTTATCAGAAAGGAATCCGAGGATTTTGTGGGAGAGTATTTCAGAATTAATTAGAGAAAATCCATTATTTGCCTCTCATTTCCAGTTAAAGTTGATTGGAGCAGTAAGCCAGGAAGTTTTAGATTCAATTGCTTTTTTTCAGTTGCAGAAGTATGTAAATAATTTAGGTTATGTTTCTCATGATGAAGCTATTATTCATCAAAAAAAATCTCAAGTTCTCTTGTTAATAGAAATTGATTCAGAAGATACCAAGAGTATAATCCCTGGTAAATTATTTGAATACCTAGTTTCCGAACGACCAATTATTGGCGTAGGCCCAAAAGGATCTGATTTTGCCGAAATAATAATCGATACTAATACGGGTGTTTTTGTAGATTATAAAGAAAAAGAAAAATTGAAGAATTATATCGCCAATTACTTTAGTTTGTTTTTGGAAGGGAATTTGAAAACGAACGCAGTGGGATTGCATAAATATTCTAGAAAAAACCTAACTGAAAAATTAGCCAATCTTTTAAATCGAAAAACAGTGTAGTATCATGTCTAATAATTTATTTTTTTATAATTGGATAACTTATTACCTTCGTCCACAATAGTTACTTTAGTATTTTAATGAAAAACTCAACTTTCTTTTTCTCTGTATTATTTACAATAATATTTTCTTCACAATCAATTCATTGTCAAGTTTATAATGCGAATTATGCAGCTGTTGTAAACCAATGTTCGAGTTCTAATATTCTAAATAATTTGACTGAATACGAGGCCCTTGGAGTGAAAAGAAGGGGAACAGTTGCCTTAGACAATACTTTAACTTGGTTGAAAAATAAATATTTAAGCTACGGTTATACGGCCAGCCAAATTACCGAAGATTCCTATACTTACACTGGTTCCACAGCTGTTTGTAAAAATCTGGTGGTTACAAAAATAGGAACTTTATTTCCGAATACCTTTATTATTATTGATGGACATTACGATTCAATAAATGGAACCGGAACCAATGATAATGGAAGTGGATTGGTTTGTATTTTAGAAGTGGCTAGATTATTGAAAAATATTCCAACTCAATATTCTATTAAATTTATCAATTTTAGTGGCGAAGAAGATGGATTATATGGTAGTCAACATTTTGTTTCCGCTGTTGTCAATGCGACAACTCCTAAGATGGATATCAAATTGGTTTTTAATTTAGATGAGGTAGGTGGAGTTGCGGGTATGGTAAATAATACCATTACTTGTGAAAGAGATACGTCGACACCAACATCCAACAATGCTGCTTCGGCTGCGGTGACTAATGAATTGATAACGTGTGTTGGATTATATTCTCCCTTAAGTACCTTTCTAGACCGTGCCTATGCTTCTGATTATATGTCTTTTCAAAGCAATAATGAGGTAATTACCGGCTTTTTTGAAAGAAACGAAACCACCCACAAACATACTCCAACAGATTTTTTGGTTAATATGGATCCCACCTATAATTACAATGTGGCTAAAGCGGCTATTGGAGCTATGTTGCATTTTTCTGTAGTTGATACTTCTTTATCAAGTGAAGAATTTGAAACCAGTTTTCAAGGTTCAATTTATCCTAATCCAGCAAATGATACACTGAATGTAAATTGCGGTAAATTAGACAGAAATTACATCTTTAAATTAATTGACTTATCCGGCAAAACGGTTATTACAAAGACCTATGAAAAGGCCAATCAAAATGAGTCTATTTTGATTTCAGATTTACCTAAAGGCATTTATTTGGGAGTAATTGAATCTGGGGGAAATAAATACACTAAGAAAATTATTATTAACTAGTTTAGTTTATCCTTCAGGTATTTAGCTGTAATCGATTCTTTGTTTTTTACAATTTCCTCTGGAGTTCCAATGGCTAAAATACGACCGCCTAATTCTCCGCCTTCAGGCCCTAAATCAATGATATGGTCCGCACATTTTATCAAATCTAAATTGTGTTCAATTACAATTATTGAATGTCCTTTTTCAATTAATGCATCGAAAGAAGTTAGCAATTTTTTAATATCATGAAAATGCAAACCTGTGGTAGGCTCATCAAAAACAAATAACGCCTTATCTTTAGTACTTCCTTTAACTAAAAATGACGCTAATTTTATACGTTGTGCCTCACCACCAGAAAGCGTCGATGAAGATTGTCCTAATTGGACATATCCTAATCCGACATCTTGAAGTGGTTGTAATTTTTGAACAATCTTAGGCATATTTGTACTTTTGAAAAACTCCAAAGAATCATCAACTGTCATTGTTAATATATCATCAATATTTTTTCCTTCAAAAGCAACTTCAAGCACTTCCTTTTTGAATCTTTTCCCTTTACAAGTTTCACAAGGCAGCTGAACATCGGCCATAAATACCATTTCTACATTAATAGCTCCTTCACCTTTACAGGTTTCACAACGTCCGCCATCCACATTAAATGAAAAATGTTTGGGTTGGTAGCCTCGAATTTTTGATAATTTTTCTTTAGCAAATAATTCTCTGATATCGTCATAGGCTTTTATGTAAGTCACCGGATTTGAACGCGAACTTCGACCAATTGGATTTTGGTCGACATATTCAATGTGTCTAATCTTATGATAATAACCCTGCATATCGGTAAATTGCCCTGCTTTATCACCTATACCATCTAATTTTTTTTGCATGGCAGGAAATAGAATTTTTTTCACCAGCGTACTTTTACCACTACCAGAGACGCCTGTTATTACCGTTAGAACTTCAAGAGGAAATTTTACAGTGACGTTTTGTAAATTATTTTCGCGAGCACCTATAATTTCTATATACGAAGACCATTTCCTTCTATTTTTAGGTACTTCAATTTTTAAATTGCCATTTAAATAGTTGGCAGTTAAAGTATTTTCTTTAAGAATTTCTTGATATGTACCTTGAGCTACTAATTCGCCTCCGTGCGTGCCGGCTTCAGGACCTATATCAATGATCATATCGGCGGCTTTCATAATGTCTTCATCGTGCTCTACAATAATTACAGTATTACCAAGATCTCTCAGTGAAAGCAGTACTTTTATTAATCTTTCGGTATCTTTTGGATGCAATCCAATACTAGGTTCATCTAAAATGTACATCGATCCAACCAAGCTACTTCCTAA
>CALPNL020000079.1 GCA_943324925.2 Chitinophaga pinensis
CGCATCAGAATCGCCTAAGATTTCTATTTTTGTAACTTGGATTTCAAATTTTTGTCCCGCACCTTGGCTTTCCACTAAATTACCCGTTACTGAAACCGCCGCACCAGTGGTAATGCGCTTCAAGGTTTCCTCTGGGGTATTTTCAAAATCAACTACACACTGAATATTATTTATAGTCGAACCGTCATTTAACGCAATAAACTGATTGTTTCTAAACGTGCGCACCCATCCTTTGGCATTCACTTCATGCAACGTTTTGGTACTATTCAATAAATCTTTAACCTTGGTATGTTTCATCTTGAAAATCTAATAATATTAAAATAAACCTAATAATAGATGCAAATATAATGGATTTCGACCAATTTTCCTCGTTCAAAATAAACGATTTATCCGATATTTTATTTTGTAAGTAGTCTTTTTTTGGGCGTGCCCCACCGTAAAAACTCCGGGTCGGGCTTTCCGCTACAAGTCCTCGTAAAGTTCCACTGCGTTCTACTTTACTGTGGGCTTTTCGCTGTAATCCCTCACGCGGGATAAACACCTGACCCGTTTTCAAAACGGGTCAGGTGTAAAATACAATTTAAAGAATCCCCGATTTTACAAAAATTAAAATCTGTTAAATTCTTGCTATTAATATAGGAGGAAAGCCATGCTTATTGTTAAATTTTACTATAACATGAAAATAATGTCATTATTTAATAACTCAAATCTTTTTTCAACATCTACAAGTTAATTGAAGAAATTACATTTGAAGAAATAAGATATAAATTTTTATAGCTAAGTCTGACTTTCTAAGACCTATTAATAAAGTTGTATTAAATCTAGTGACTAGTGTCCGTGTAAAATTTCTACGCCCAGCCAACGTAAGGCTATTTGCAAAAGCGAAATAACACCTGACTAAAGAAAACTGGGTTACCTACAACGGGCAGAAATTCCATATTGGAGAAAAACGCAAAAAATCTTTGACTGCCTAAAAGTTCCAAAAGGACTTGCAAAGTTTCAAGCACAATAAATTATAATAAGATGAAAAAAGTACTCTTCGGATTAATCGCCACAGTTATGTTTTCAGCCAGTGGATTTGCAACTAATGTTGACAATTTCACTATCCTGAAAAAAGAAATTACCAGTATTTCCATTGATGGAAAATCCTATTCTCCTCAGGAATTTAGTAAATTAAGTACTGAATTTTTAAAAACCGCAGCACCTTGTACAGTAACTTCTACTATAACTGTATTAACCCAAATTGGTCCGATGGAATTTACATTCACAAAGACTTTTGAAGCTACGTGGTGGGCTTGCTTGCTTGCTAAAGCTGCAGCTTTTTTAGCTAGCATTTGGACTCCAAGTGTATAATCATAAGTTTCTACGAGTAGCTTGAATTAGCTACTCGTATTTTTTAATCATTAAAATTCATAAAATGAAAACATATTTACTCTTAATATTTTTTACATTTTCTGTAGCCTTCAGTCAATTACAGAATGGAGTGGTAAACTATACTTTTTTTGCCAACGGCGCTAAAAAAGAAGCAAAATTGATTTTCAACAGTAGTGAAAGTATTTTTACCATAAAAAATGACCTTGTAAATAAAAAAAAGGTTGAAGTTACTGGAAACGAAGAGAAATCACAAATTAATACTTCTATAAATTTATGGAAAGATATACCCGATGACTTAGGGTTGCTAACCAATATTAAGGACAATTGTATAATTGAGCATAAATTTTTCCCAATTGACTTCGCAGCCATCAAATTTGACACTTTATTTGTTAAAGACACGGCAAGAATAATCTCATGGGAGTTGCTCAATGAAACTAAAAACATTAATTCATTTAACTGTCAAAAAGCACGGGGAAATTTCAGAGGCCGAACTTACACCGTATGGTTTACTAATGACATTCCTGTTAATCTGGGACCTTGGAAACTCAACGGGCTTCCCGGGCTTATTTTAGAAGCGACAGATTCTTTAAATCAATTTCAATATTTTGCAGAAAAAGTTGAATTGCAAATGGAAGTAAATACCATAGATACTGAGGGTTTTTTCAATCAAATCTATATAACCCCAATAATAGAAAGGTCTAAATTTCTTATACTTATGGAATTAATAAATAAAGAAGTTAACGCAAAAATCGATTCTTCAATGCCAAGGGGAGTCATTTCTACTACTAACAAAACCAGTTCTAAAATAGTAGAAGACAATAATTTTTTGGAAATTAATTTTGATGATATTAAATTAAAATAAGAGTTAAATCAATATAAAAGTGAATCATTTAAATTAAAAAGTTGGTAACTATGGAGAAATTGAAAGGGATTAAAATGGCACAGTTTTTCTGGTTACTATTTATAACGATTTATAGCTACGGACAATCACAGAATGGAGTGGTAACCTACAATTATTTTGTCAATGGCGCTAAAAAAGAAGCAAAATTGAGGTTCAATAATAGTCAAAGTATTTTCACCATAAAAAAAGACCAATTGAATAAAAAAAAGGTTGAGGTTATTGGAAGAGAAGAGGAAAATTCAAATATGAATATTGATCTTTATTTTAATTTTGACATTAATACTCCTATTAGCTTAGGAATGCTAACGGACATTAAGAACAATTATACAATTGATCATAATTTTTTTCCAATTGACTTCGCAGCCATCAAATTTGACACTTTATTTGTGAAAGACAAGGCTAGAATTATTTCCTGGGAATTACTCAATGAAACCAAAAACATTAATTCATTTAGCTGTCAAAAAGCAATAGGAAATTTTAGAGGCCGAACCTATACCGTTTGGTTTACTAATGACATTCCTGTTAGTCTGGGACCTTGGAAACTCAACGGGCTTCCAGGGCTTATTTTAGAAGCGACTGATTCATTAAATCAATTTCAATTTTTTGCCGAAAAAATAGAATTACAAATGGAAGTAAATACCTTAGATACTAGAGGGTTTTTCAATCATACCTATATAACACCAATACAAGAGAGAATAATTTATGTATCTTTTGTAGAGTTGATGTTTAAGGAAATTACCACAAAAATTAGATCTTCGATGCCTAGAGGAGTGGTTTCTACAACCAATAATGCCAATGCAAAAGTAGTAGATGAAAACAATTTAATTGAAATTAATTTTGATGATATTAAAAAAAAATAGGATAGTGGTTTTGTTTGTTTTGATGTTAAACGTTTCTTATTCCCAAACTACAATTAGTGGAGTAGTCAAAGATGTAGAATTGAATGTAGTTTCAAATTGTAATGTAGTATTGAAAGACCCAACTAACAAGTTGATTATTACTTTTACACATTCACAAGAGAATGGAACTTTTAAATTCAATACCAATAAATTTGGAAAATTTTTACTAGTTTTTTCGGCATTTAATTACGCACCTAAAACATTTGAGATAGAAGTTACCTCTGAATCAAAAGTGATCGAAAAAAATGCAGTTTTAACTCCTAAATCATTAGAGTTAAATGAAGTAATTGTAATTCAAGAGCGGGCAATAACAATTAAGAAAGATACAATTACTTTTTTGGCCAAATCATTTTTACAAGGTAACGAACAAGTGGTGGAGGATCTACTTAAAAAAATTCCTGGTCTGACAATTGATCAAAATGGAACTATAAAAGTAGGCAGTCAAGAAATTGAAAAAGTAATGGTTGACGGCGATGATTTTTTTGAAAAAGGGTATAAACTCCTAACGAAAAACATGCCGGTTAACCCAATAGAAAAAGTAGAATTGTACCAACATTACTCTAATAATAAACATTTAAAAGGGATAGAAAACAGTAATAAAGTAGCGTTAAACTTAACACTTAAAGAGAATTTTAAACGGCAATGGTTTGGAAACATGCAATTAGGTTATGGATTAGTTTCAGAAAACCGTTATGATGCAGGAAGTAACTTAATGAATTTTGGTAAAAAAAATAAATTTTATTTTATTACTAATTTAAATAATATTGGTAATAATGCCACTGGCGAAATAAACAATATAATCAGACCTTATAGAATGGATGGTATAGAAATTATTGGAGATAATCAAAGTACAAACGCATTGCTTGATTTAAGTACTTTTAATCCAACTTTAAAACAAAAAAGAGTGAATTTTAATAATGCAGAAATGCTTTCATTGAACTCAATTTTTACACTTTCTCCTAAAGTAAAACTTAAAGCAATGGGGTTTTTTAATTCTGATGAGAATGATTTTTATAGAAACAGCTTTCAGTCTTTTTTGGTAGGAAACACTTCCTTTGAAAATACTGAAAATTTTGTAGGAAGGAAAACTCAAATAACAGGTTTTGGAAAAATAGACTTGACGTATGATATTTCTAAAACAAAAGCATTCGAGTATACCGGTAAGATAAATAAAACAAACGAAAAAAACAAAAGCGATTTAGTGTTTAATGGGGATTTTATAAATGAAAATCTAAAAAGTGACAATCAACTCATAGACCAAAAATTAGTTTGGACCAATAAATTTAAAAGCAATAAAGTATTGTTGATATCTGGAAGGTACATTAATGAAGAAACACCGCAAAACTACAACGTCAATAAATTTATATATCAAGATTTATTTGCTCAAACCGCAAACAATATATTGCAAACTAGTGAAAATAAAATGCAATTCGCAGGAGTAGAAGCTTATTTATTAGACCGCAAAGCAAACGGTAATTTATTTGAACTTAGATTTGGGAATCAATACAGAAATGATGAGTTACTTTCCCATTTCAAAATAAAAAATAATGAAACTATTGTTTCTGAACCGGTAAGTTTTCAAAATAATTTATCATACACCACTTCTGATTTGTATTTAAATACTATTTATAGGTTTAAATACAAAAAAATCACGATGGCTTCACAACTAGATATTCATCAACTTTTTAATAGTTTAAAAACGGATGAATATTTAAAAACTCAAAACCCTTTTTTTATTAATCCTAAATTGGGACTCGAATGGGAAATAAATAAAAAAAATAAAATTTTAGCTTCCTATTCAATTAATAAATCAAACGCTACTATTTTGGACATTTACAATGGTTATATTCAAACTAGTTTTCGTTCTTTTTCAAAAGGTACGGGTAGTTTCAATCAATTAAATGCTTCGACTGCTTTGGTAAATTATACTTTTGGTAATTGGGGAGAAAAATTTTTCGGCAATTTTTCATTAGTTTTATTAAAAGACAATGATTTTTTCAGTACTAATACAATACTTACTCAAAACTATTCTCAATTTGAAAAGGTACTTTTCAATAATCGGGAATTTTTAACATTCTTCTCCAATATAGAAAGGTATTTTAAACCCATTTCGTCTAATTTGAAAATAACTGTTGACGGGTCTAAATCTAATTATAAGAACAGTGTAAATAATTCTGATTTACGAGAAATAAATAATAATTCTTTAAATTATGGTTTCGAAATCCGTTCAGGTTTTAAAGGAATATTAAACTATCATATAGGTTCAAAATGGGATTACAATGAAATAAAAACTACTAATACAAATTCCTACACTAATACTATGACATTTATAGATCTGTCATTTGTTATTAATGAAAGATTAAATTTTCAAATACAAACGGAACGGTATCACTTTGGGAATCTAGATAAAGATAGTAATAAATATTATTTTATGGATTTAGAAGCCCGGTATACCACACCCTCTGGTAAATTACATTTCTCGCTTTCAGGAAACAATCTCTTCAACACAGCAACTTTTAGAAGTTATAGTATTAACGATATTAGTATTTCAAAAACTGAATACCGCTTACAACCAAGATACGTTCTTTTTAAAATGGAATTCAGGTTTTAAACACCTGACCCGTTTTTAAATCCCGTCAGGTGTAAAATAGTTAGTTACTTTATTCAATCACCATTTCGGGAATTTCTCCTTCAATTATTAAATCGGCTTCGGTGGCCTCAATAATGTGCTCTACAGAAACCCCTGGAGCTCTCTCCAAAAGTTTAAATCCTTTTGGGGTAATTTCTAAAACCGCCAATTCAGTTACTACTTTTTTAACGCAACCAACTCCTGTTAATGGCAACGTACATTTTTTAAGAATTTTGCTTTCTCCTGCTTTGTTAACGTGCATCATCGCCACAATAATATTATCGGCAGAGGCCACTAAATCCATCGCACCACCCATTCCTTTAACCATTTTACCAGGAATTTTCCAATTGGCAATATCACCATTTTCAGAAACTTCCATGGCGCCCAAAATCGTCAAATCGACATGTTGCCCACGTATCATTCCGAAACTCATTCCGGAGTCAAAAAAACTCGCTCCAGCTAAGGTGGTAATCGTTTGCTTTCCAGCATTAATTACATCGGCATCTTCTTCGCCTTCAAATGGAAAAGGCCCCATTCCTAAAACGCCATTCTCACTTTGAAATTCTACCGAAATGTCTTTTCTAACGTAATTGGCTACAAGGGTGGGAATTCCAATACCGAGGTTCACGAAATAGTTATTTTTAACTTCTTTTGCAATTCGTTTTGCGATATCTTCTTTTGTTAACATGTTAATTTATTTGATGATTTGAAAATTTGATGATTTGAAAATGGGATAATTTTCAAATTATTTCTGTCTCACGGTGCGTTGTTCAATTCTCTTTTCATATTTTTCTCCTTGGAAAATGCGTTGAACGAATATCCCTGGAATATGAATTTGGTTGGGATCTAGTGATCCCGCTTCTACCAATTCTTCTACTTCAGCCACTGTAATTTTTGCTGCTCCCGCCATACAAGGGTTGAAATTTCTGGCAGTCCCTTTAAAAATTAAGTTTCCTGCAGTATCGCCTTTCCACGCTTTTACAATTGCAAAATCGGCTTTAAAGGCATGTTCCATAACGTGCATTTTCCCATTAAATTCTCGGGTTTCTTTCCCTACAGCGACTTCAGTTCCAAAACCAGCTGGAGTATAAAACGCTGGAATTCCCGCTTGAGCAGCGCGACATCTTTCGGCAAGTGTTCCTTGAGGAATTAATTCTACCTCTAATTCGCCAGATAACATTTGACGTTCAAATTCGGCGTTTTCACCAACATATGAAGAGATCATTTTTTTGATTTGCTTTTTTTGTAACAGTAAACCGAGTCCAAAATCATCAACACCGGCATTATTAGAAATACAGGTTAGGTTGTGATTCCCTTTTTTTACTAATTCGGCAATGGAATTTTCAGGAATTCCACACAATCCGAAACCACCTAGCATTATAGTCATTCCGTTTTCAACACCATTTAGGGCTTCTTGAACGGTAGGTACTTTTTTATTAATCATTGTTCGTGTATTCTTAGTTTTTCTTAACTTCAAAAATAACGAATTATTAATCAATTTTTCATCATTTCCTATAAAATAAGTAGCCTCAAAATCACCAATTCTGATTTTGAGGCTACGTTTATTTATACTTTAATTTTCAATTCACTCTAATTCCTAGCCTGGATGGCAGTGGAAATCCCACACCTTTTGTGTGGATTGCAACGTACAGCCAGAATAGCTCCAAAAAAAACTTACAAACTAAATTCGTCTGTATTTTGTTCGGTTTCGGTAGAATCTTTCTTGACTGGTGGCGACCAACAATCGACTTTTATGTTTAGATTATCTGGTCTTTCAAAGTCTTCTTTTGAAAGTGTTAGCGTTTCGTCGGCGTAACATTTTTTCATCATTAAGCCCCAAATTGGTAATGCTGCTACGGCTCCTTGTCCGTAGGTAATGCTTTTAAAACGGGCAGAACGGTCTTCACAACCTACCCAAACACCGGTTACTAAATTGGGCACCATTCCCATAAACCAACCGTCAGATTGATTTTGTGTGGTTCCTGTTTTTCCTGCAATTGGGTTAGTAAATACATACGGATAACCGGTAACTCTGTTGTAACCGTTTCCTCCGCCTTGGGTTCTTAATCGAGATCCTGAGCCTTCTTCGGTTACTCCTTCCAATAATTTTATAACCGCAAAAGCCACGTCTTTATTCAATACATCGTGTGATTCTGGAATTGGTTCGTAAAGGACCACCCCGTTTTTATCTTCTATTCTGGTGATGAACTGCGGTTTTATATAAACCCCTTGATTGGCAAAAGTGCTGTAGGCGGCAACCATATCTTGAACGGTAATATCTACGGCTCCTAATGCAATTGATGGTTGTAAAGGAATTTCTGATTTTATTCCTAGTTTATGTGCTAATTCAACCACAGCTTCTGGACCAACTTTGTCCATTAATTTTGCCGAAACGGTGTTGATGGAGTTGGCCAATGCCTTTTTTAAGGTTACCATTCCACGGTATTTATTATCGGAATTGGAAGGCGTCCAAGTTTCTGTAACGTGGTGACGACCAACAGGAATTGTAAATGGCGAGTCGATTATGGAGTCGCAAGGAGACATATTTAATTGCTCGATTGCTGTTGCATAAACGAAAGGTTTAAAGGTAGAACCCACTTGTCGTGCCCCTTGACCTACGTGATCGTATTGAAAATATTTATAGTTTATTCCTCCAACCCACGCTTTCACATGTCCGGTTTGCGGTTCCATCGACATCAATCCCGTTTGAAGGAAATGTTTGTAATAACGAATAGAATCTGAAGGCGTCATTATGGTATCGCGTTCTCCTTTCCA
>CALPNL020000080.1 GCA_943324925.2 Chitinophaga pinensis
TCATGAAATCCAATCTTTTTATTAAAATTATAAAAATGCGGAAAACTGCCTTTATTTTGCGTTAAAAAATCAATCTGATAATTCCATTTTTCAATAAGATAATACGTTTTAATTGCTAATACTCTGGCAACTCCTCCTTCATTATTTACATTTGGAACTAGGTAAAGTAATTTCATTATTTAGTATTCAAAAATTCATTATAATCACGAATATAGTCTGATTCTTCAAATACATCTGACGCTAAAACTAAACAAACTGCACCGGAAGAAAAGTTTTCTAATTCCCGCCAAATACCAGTTGGAATTTGCAATCCTATATTGGGTTTATTTAACAAATAACTTTTCTTTTCCTTTCCATCATTTAAGGTAACTTCAAAACTTCCGCTCAAGGCAATTAATATCTCCTCCTGATTAATATGGGAATGACCGCCACGAAAAGCTGTACTTGGGACATCAAATAAATAGTATATTCTTTTTAATTCAAATGGTAAAACATCATTTTGAACAAAGGCTAAATTTCCACGTAAATCTTCAATCGTTGGAATTTGAAGTAGTTTTATATCACTAATTTTGGTCATAATCTAGTTATTAAATTTCATTAAATCCAGCCATTGCTGCCCAATTGAATCTATAGAAAAATGTTGGCAACTTGGTAACGCATTTTCTTTACAAATAGTATATAAATCTGAATTTTCAATGAATAAATTCATGGCTTCGGTCAATTTTTCAACATTCTGATTTTCAACTAATAAACCATTGCTTTTATTAGTAATCATTTCACTTGGACCTGATAAACAATCAAAAGAAACAACTGGAATGCCACAGGCCAAAGCCTCTAAAATTACATTGGGCATTCCTTCATTTATACTACTTAAAACAAAAAATTTAGCTCTCTTTAGAAAAGGATACGGATTCTTTTGAAAACCTAAAAAATGTACTTTATCTGAAATATTATTCTGCTTAGCTAATTGAATATACTCTTCCATTTTAATTCCTTCACCAAGTAAAACCAAGTGGATATTTTGATCCGGTAATTGTGAATTTGAATACGCCGTAATCAATTTATCAAATTGCTTAACCTCCGTTTCCATTTGACCCACACCAATAATATAATCGAAATTAAGATCTATAGATTCATTGAACTTTGAATGAATTTCTTCAATATTAATTGGATTATAAATAGTTTGAGCATTGGTCAAATGGTATTTTATCTCAATTAATTCCCTAGTTTTATTTGTAATTGCTATAATTTTATAGGAATCTTTATAGGTCAATCGAGTTAAAAACGACCAATTTGACATATAATGATCAATCAGATAGCTGTGTACTGTGAAAATAGTTTTTGATTTATATAAAAATTTTGAAATTAATAATTCCTGAATTGGCTTATTTCGAAATCGAAAATCGATGATAAAATCGAAATTGTTTTCATTTAAATAATTCTTTAAAAATAAGTAACGATTGAGCTTATTAATGATCCCATTGGACTTATTTTTTAACTTACCTAAGTTGATTAGTTTTCCTGAAAAATTGTAGGAAACTTCATCAATAACAATAATATTATGTACTTCAACTCCATGCTTTTCAAAAAAAACTGACAAATTTGCCATCACTCTTTCAGCGCCACCAATTCCCAATCGGTAACCAATTAAAGCGATTTTATTTTTTTTGTTAGGTATTATCATTAACGTTTTCTTATTTTCGTATCAAATATAACTCTTTTAGAAAAATATGCAAGAAAATCCACTTGTATCAGTAATTTGCTTGGCTTACAATCACGAGAATTTTGTGGTGGAAACTTTGAATTCTGTTATTCAACAAAATTACCGACCAATTGAGTTAATAATTGTGGATGATTGCAGTTTAGACACCACGAAGCTGGAGATCAATAATTGGTTATTATCACATCCTGAAGTACAATTTATTGCCAATGAATTTAATATTGGAAATACCAAATCATTTAATAAAGCACTAAAAATTGCCAAAGGGGAATACATAATTGATTTGGCTGCAGACGATTTACTTCTACCTAATGGAATTCAAGTGCAAATTAATGCATTCCAGAAAAGCAAATTCCAAAACTTAGGTGTCGTATATGGTAATGCAGAGATAATTAATGAAGATGGGAGTTTTAATTCCTTTTACTTCCCCGTTGATAAAAATGGAAAAGTAGTTTCAAAAAGAACTATTGGTGATATTTATAGTTCGGTATTATCCACTGGTGACAGTATTTGTTCCGTATCTACGTTGATTAAAAAAAGTGTATTTGACTTTTTAGGAGGCTACGATGAAACTTTAGCTTATGAAGATTTGGATTCTTGGATCAGAGCTTCAAGAGAATATGAATTTGATTTTATTGATGAAGTAGTCGTCAAAAAAAGAACTGTAGGTAATTCCTTAGGATCTAATTTCTATAAGAAAAAACATAAAATTAATTTTTCGACTTATAAGATTCTTAAAAAGGCATTAAAATTAAACCGTTCCAAAGTCGAGGATTTGGCACTTCAGAAAAGAGTTAACCACGAAATAATTCATTCTTTTAGAAATCAAAGTTGGACTTTACTGATTAAAAATATAGTTCTTAGATTGTCCATTGCCTATAGAAAAAAATTCAAAAAATATTCGAATTAACGGCGTTTTTTCTAATCCATTTATTGAGTGGAGATTCAATGTAATGGTATAAAACTATTGAAATTAAATTTAACGAGAAGAAAACAAACCACTGATTCTCATAAAATTTATTCAAAATAGTTACCATTATTCCAAGGTGTATTAAATAAAATATATAAGAACTTTTACCTAATAATTGTAGCGGTTTACTACTGAAAAAATCAGAAATAAAAGTCTTTTCTTTAATTAAACCTATAAATAAAGGTGCAATTCCAATAACTGGCAAAACAATTGTGTTTATTATTTTCCCAGGCATAGAATCAACTCCAAAACCACCTTCAACTTTCAATGAAACAAGACCACAAATACTTAAGATAATTCCAGCTAAGCCTAAGTAAGTCATTCCTTTAAAAGTAGGTGAATATTTTCTAATTAATAAAGCTAATGCTATACCTACAAAAAATTCAGAAATTCGTCCAAAGAAAGTGAAATCCAACATAAAATTAGTTGATTTCATAAAACCATTACCGTCAATTCCACTAAAATAAGAAACCAGCAAAAGTCCCAATCCCACAAAAAACAAAGGAATTACAATTAGGTAGATTCTACTTTTATTAATTATAATAAAAAATAAAGGAGCGGTAAAATAGAAAACTTCTTCAACAGTTAAAGACCAACCTTGAGCTATTCCTGTAAATTTAAGATCGTCTGAAAAACCTTTTAGGAAAGTAATATTGTAAAAATAATTATGTAAATCAATCCAACAATTCTGAGAATAAACAATAGCAAAAAAGATAAATGAAAGTGTGGTTAGAATAAAATACATTGGATAAATCCTAGCCACCCGTTTGATTAGATAATTTTTGAAATTAAAATTAGGTTCATCAAAATACCGGTTACAAATTAGAAATCCACTTAATACAAAGAAAATCGTAACTCCAACATGGAATTCACCAAAAAAATTATGAATATTATTTCCGAATATTTCAATTGAAAAAGGATTGAAATGATGGATATAAACCATATATGCAGCAAACGCTCGAATTCCTGTTAGCGCTGGAAAATGGAACTTATTCATTGCGTTTAAATTTGTTTTTAATCTTTATTAAATAAGAATAAATAGCAACACGTTTGTTTAGTTCTATATAAGAATAAAACATTGAAAATACTAAAATAATTCCTAGAGGATAGTAGGCATACGGATAAAGCATTGTAAAAGTGATTGCACTTGCCGCCATTCCAATTAATAAGCAAACTAAAATTATCTTTAAAGTGTCTTTTCTAATGGAAAAATCGTATTTGTTTTTCAAAATAGGAATTATATAGCATCCATAAAATATAAATTGAATTAAACTGGCCATTCCAATACCTACTAACCCAAAATAATGATAGAAAAATACAGTTGAAACTAATAAGAATATATCACTGATAATCTCTTGTTTGAAATACAATTTGTTATCCCCTTTTGCTAATATAACAAACGCTAATGGCCAAATAATTGCTTTTATTATTATTGCAAATAAAGCGGCTTTAAAAATCGATAAAACTCCTAAAAAATGATTAGAATAAAGCAATTCAATAACAATTGGGCCACAAAAATACAAGAAAATTATAGCTGGTGTTATCAATAATACTCCCATTTCAATTTGATCGTTTACTAGTTCTTTAACTTTGATATTGTCATTTTGAATTTCGGTAATTCTTGGATAAAAATCAGTTCCCATAGCGTTAAAAATGAGACCAACATAAGAAATTAAAATTACAGAGCTAACTTCAAATAATCCTAATATTTCAGCACTTGACCCATTATTATTCAAGTACAATTTTATCAGATAGCTACATATTTGTCCGAAAATTACATTTATAGATAGTAAAAATCCCATTTTCATCAATGGTTTTCCTTTTTGAAATGTATCCGCAAAAGAAAGTGAAATTTTATCAATTTTAATGTTTCTAGTAAAATAAAAGTTCACTAGCAAATTGACAAAACTAGATACCAAAATTACCGCTATAATTCCATCAAATTTGAAGGAATAATAGATTGGAACCGTAGCCATTGTAATTAATACAGAACTTAATACATTAGAAACAGCAATTGGTTTTACCATTCGAAGGCCTTGTAATAATGCAATTCGGCTAGTGGACAAATTTGAAAAAACAAAATTTACAGACAAAATCACAAACCAGAAATAATAATCAGAAGTTCCGAAAGTTAATTTACTCAACAACTTAGAAAAAATAATGGTCACTAAAGCTCCTAAAATACTTGTGAAAATTGACCATCTTTGAAGAACAATATATCGTTCTGAAAATTTATTCTGGTCCTTTTCAGCATTGGCTAAACTCACTTCACGAACTCCAGTAATACTGATTCCGAAGCTAGTTAAAGAACTAATTATTGCAACGGTATTATTTAACAATCCAACTATCCCAACACCAAAAGGACCTAAAAAAATAGCCACAAACTTAGATCCTACAATACTGACCAACATTTTCAATGCCTGAGCAAATCCAAATAAGCCAGTTGCATTTAAAATCGTTTTGTATGAATTTTCTTTGTTATTTATTTCCATTTAGTCAATATTGCAGCCAAAAGTTAGGTATTGATTTTTAAATTCGTAAACCCATTTTTTCCATTCCAAATTAGACGCTTCTGGAAGATTTGCACCAACTAATAAATCTTCTATTTTATTTTGATTTAAATCTTTTGGGTAATTTTCCATAGGATCAAATACCTCGTCAAACCACGCTTCATTAATAATTTTATTAAAAGCAAAAAGATCTAATTTAACGTTTTCATATTTTTTACCTTGATTGCTCGCTGAGGAAAGGAAACCTGTCTTCATTAATTCTTCATTAGTAAACCCAAAATATTGTTGCTTTTTCTTACTCCCAATATACCTAACGGCGTTATTCAGTTGTAAACCTTCATCCACTTTATTAGAATGATTTTTCCATAATTTTAAAAAATATTTCTTTTTAAAAATGGCACCTGAAGTGGCATAGATGGTATAATAATTTAATAACCGCTCCAAAGAATAAATATTTAAAAAGGTTAGTATTTTTCTAATTCCAAAACGGCGGAATCTGAAAACTAAATTAAATAAAAAAGGATTTGTAGTGAATAAATCTGGAGTAAATATTGAATATTCATCATTAAATCGATAACTTTTGTTGGGTAATAATTTTGGGTTCCCAAGCCAGCATAATTTCAACATTTTAACTTTGTCAGATTCTAAATTCAATCTCATTTTTTTTAAATGAAAGGGTTTTGTAAACCAAAAATCATCTTCAATTAATAGGAAATAATTGGAGGCGTTCTCCGCAGCGCTAAGCCATAAATCGATTGGTATATTTGTTTTTACATTAGAATCACCATGGGCAATAGCAGTGGATTTTTCAAAATATAAATCAGATTTATTTATCTTTATTTTAGGATATTTATTGATTAATTTGTCAAGATATTTTTGCGGAGTTCCATCGTCTAAAACGATAATATTAAAATCATTGTCATGTATATTTAAATAGATACTTTGAATACATCTATCCAAATAATAAGGCCTATTGAACGATTTTATTAATAGATCCATGAATTCAATTTTTGAATCACAAAATCAACTTCTATATCTGTGATCACAGGACTAATTGGTAAACTCAAAACCTCATCGTGGATTTTTTCTGTTATCGGTAACTTCAAGTTGCTCCAATTTTCAAAAGCTTTTTGTCGATGAGGAGCAACAGGATAATGAATTAATGTTTCAATTCCATTTTGTTTTAAATAGTCTTGTAATTCAACTCTTTTTGGGGTTCGAATTACAAATAAATGAAAAACATGGTTGTCTGAAAAATCCCAAAATGGTAAGATTATGTTCTCATTGTTTATTTCTAACAAATATCGTTTTGCAATATTTTTTCGAATTTGATTTTCTGTATCTAAATTGGGTAATTTTACATTGAGAAATGCAGCTTGAAGTTCATCTAAACGGGAATTAACTCCGATAAAATCATTATAATATTTAACTTGGGAACCGTAGTTACGAAGTGATAACAAGACTTCGGCCAATTGATCATCATTGGTTATTACAGCGCCAGCATCACCAATTGCTCCAAGGTTTTTACCAGGATAAAAACTAAAAGCTTGGGTGTTTTTAGATTTACTATTATTTGAAATCGCTCCATGAGACTGAGCTGAATCTTCTACCACAATCAAATTATTTTTGTTAGCAATCTCATTAATGGAATCGAGTTCAGCTAATTGTCCATAGAGGTTAACAACTAAAATGGACCTCGTTTTAGTAGTGATTTTATCAGTTATTAAATTCGGGTTTATAGTATAAGTTTCTAACTTTGGCTCTACCAAAACAGGAACTAATTCAGCTTGAATGATAGCTAAAATTGTTGCTATGTAAGTATTTGAAGGGACAATAACTTCGTCTCCCTTTTGCATTTTTCCCAACTGAATATAGGCTTTATAAATTAAAGTCAACGCATCAAATCCATTTCCCACTCCAATACAATGTTTTGCATCACAATAGGCAGCAAAATTTTTCTCGAAAAGTTTAACTTCATCCCCTAGAATATACCAACCACTATCTATAACACTTCTCAATTTATTTTGAAATGCATTTTCATAAGGCTGATTAATCTTATTTAAGTCGAGGAATTTAATCATATCAAAATGGTATCTAATAAGTGATAATTTAAAGTTTCAACTTCGTAAAAATCTTGAACTAATGTATTTGCACCGAAACTTTCCTTCCAAAAATTAATGTTTTTTACAACATTCAATCCATTATTTTCATGTGAAGGTCCAAAATCAAAAAACTCTTTTCCTTTTGAAACTTCGTGGATTAAGAAATCGTATAAATAATCAATGCTTCCCAATAAATTATTGCTTTCATTACCCGAAATATATTGTGGTTTTACTACATGATTAGTAATAAATAGAGTGGTCCCGCAAACTAACTTGTCATTATGATATACATTAAAATGCTTAATATTTTTTGGGAATTTTGCTCTTAAAGAAATTATTTCATCTAAGGAATGAACCGGTTTGGAATTGTATTTCTCCCTTAAATTAGGAATCAAGATATCGTTCCAAAATGATTCTAAGTTATCTTCTTCTTTAATGATTAAACTCAGTTTTTTACCTCTATTAATGCATTCTCGCCTGGATTTGGAAATCTTAAAATTAGAGGTTAAATTAATTACGGAAACGGCGTGTTTCATGGTCGTAACACCTTTACAAATTGAAACTAAATAATCGATTTCATCAGAAAAAGTATCACAATAAATGGCAGGTATTTTTTTTATTTTTAAGGTTAAAATAGCATTTTCATTTAAAAAAGACAAAATAGACTTAAAGATAAAAATTACATTATATAATTTTGAATTTAAGGGTAATACCAAACCTCCGTAGGTCAATCCTTGATGGGAAAAAACAGTAGATCCTACTCTATTTGCTGGTAATACCGCCACTAATTTTTCTTGGTCATAAATCAGTAAAGAAAAGTCTTTAAAGCGATCAGAATGATACTCCATAAAATCCCTATTGAATAGAAAAGTAGCGTTTTTGGCGGTGCTAATAAATGCATTCCATTCGCTATAATTATTGGATTCGTAAAGTTTTACTGTGTAATTTTTCAATTTCAAATTTTAAACATTGGAAAATTAATCATTTAATTTTATTCGATCATTATTTTAATGAAATAAATTAGTATTTTTATTCGATTATTAAAATTTAATGAAACAACTGATTCAAAACGCTCTAATTGCGTGTTTATTACTTATCACAAGCACCATTTTTGGTCAAGACATATCGTTATTCCAACAATTTAATGGACGGTATGATTTTGTTTTTATTGGCAACACTTTAAATCCAATAGAAAATTCATTTCAAACAACCCCAGCAGTTTTAACTACTTCCTCCGCACAATTATCATTAAA
>CALPNL020000081.1 GCA_943324925.2 Chitinophaga pinensis
ACAAAGCGCACCGACCAAAGCATAATTAGAAACATCCCTAATAAATATCCTTGTTTTTCTCTGGCATCAGTTTTCCAATACATATACAATAAGGCAGCAAAAACAAAAATATAACTTATAGACTCATACAATTGTGTAGGATGTTTTGCAGGTACTTGCTCTAATAAATTAGCAAATTGTGGATTAGTGGCAATCGCATTATAGGCATCTTTAGGGTTTGGGATTTTAGTTGCATTTACCACTTCTCTCGGACTGTAAAAATCTTTTATGAATTTAATTCCAAAAGATGAAGTAGTATCGTGTCCAATAATTTCTGAATTGAAAAAGTTACCAATTCTCACAAATACTGCACCACTTGCAACAGGTATTACCACGCGGTCCAATACCCATAAAAGGGGTCTCTTCATTATCATTTTACTAAAGAAATACATGGCAAGAATAATCCCAATTGCTGCTCCATGACTTGCTAATCCTTGGAAACCTGTGAATTCAAAATTGGGTGAAAAACGGAATGGTAAAAGTATTTCAGCTAAATGATTTCTGAAATATTCCCAATCATAAAAGAAAACGTGACCTAATCTAGCTCCTAATAAAGTGGCAAAAACAGTCCAAATAAATAAAGAATCTAGCTTTTCTATCGATTCATTTTCACGTTCAAATATTTTTTTCATGAGGTACCAGCCCAAACCAAAGGCAATTACAAACATTAAGCTGTAATATCGAATCATAAAAAAACCTAAATCAATGCCTTCTGAAGGATTCCAAACCATGATAGAAATGTGTTTATTAATTATTTATTGGTAAAAATAGATAAAATAGTAGAATTAAAAATTAAATTGAATTAATGATTGTGTGAACCTTTTTTTGGAACTGGGTCGTAACCACTTTTTCCCCAAGGATTACAAGATATTATTCTCTTAATCCCAAGGTAACTTCCATAAATTAAACCATGAATTTTCAAAGACTCTAAAAAATAGGAAGAGCAGGTAGGTTCAAATCGACATGCTGAAGGAGTAAACGGTGAAATGGCTGTTTGATAAAAACGGATTAAAAGTACAAATGGAAAAATAAGTATTTTAGATAAAGCCATATTGTAAAATTATTAAACCGTAAAAGAGGTTCCTTCTTTACCGTCTTTTAATTGAATTCCAATTGCCATTAATTGATCTCTAATTTGATCAGACATTGCAAAATCTTTATTGGCCCGAGCTTGATTTCTCATTTCAATCAACATGTTAACAACACCTTCCAATTTTTCGTTGTTATTCCCAGCCGCTTTTTCATCTTCTAATCCTAAAACGTCGAACACAAATTCTTTCATTAGCGACGAGAATAACTCAAAATCACTTTGAGTTAACGTTTCTTTATTGTCTTTCAATAAATTGATAAATCGCACGCCTTCAAATAATTGAGCAATTAAAATAGGGCTATTAAAATCGTCATTCATTGCCTCATAACAAGCCGCTGCCCAATTTGAAATAGATAGGGTAGAAGTAGTACTTGTATTAATATCTTTCAATCCGTCAATGGCTTCCATTAATCTAAAATACCCTTTTTCGGCTGCTAAAATAGCGTCATTTGTAAAATCAAGATTGCTTCTATAATGCGCCTGTAACATGAAAAAACGAGTTACACTTGGAGAAAAAGCTTTGCTTAAAATAGTATTTTCACCGGTGATAATCTCCATAGGTAATATATTATTCCCAGTAGATTTTGACATTTTCTTACCATTAAGCGTAAGCATGTTAGCGTGCATCCAATAATTCACGGGAGTGTGACCTGTACAAGCTTCATTTTGAGCAATTTCACATTCGTGGTGAGGAAATTTTAAGTCCATTCCACCTCCGTGAATATCAAAATGATTCCCTAAATATTTGGTACTCATAGCAGTACATTCAAGGTGCCAACCAGGAAATCCATCGCTCCATGGTGACGGCCATCTCATTATATGTTGTGGTTCTGCTTTTTTCCAAAGTGCAAAATCTTGAGGATTTCTTTTGTCTGATTGTCCGTCAAGTTCTCTGGTATTGGCAAGCATATCATCTATATTTCTCCCGCTTAACGTACCGTAATTGTTGGTTTGATTGAACTTTACTACATCAAAATAAACTGATCCATTGGCAATATACCCAATTCCGTTATCAATAATTTTTTTGATTATTGCAATTTGCTCAATAATATGTCCGGTGGCTGTTGGCTCAATACTTGGAGGTAAAAAATTATATAATTTTAATACATTATGAAAATCAACTGTGTAACGTTGCACAATTTCCATTGGTTCTACTTGATCCAAACGTGCTTTTTTTGCAATTTTATCCTCGCCTTCATCTACATCATCCACAATATGACCAACATCTGTTATATTTCGAACGTATCGTACTTTATAACCTAGGTGTTTTAAATACCTAAAAATAACGTCAAAAGACATGAAAGTTCGAACATTTCCCAAATGTACATTGCTATAAACAGTAGGCCCACAAACATACATTCCCACATTTCCTTCGTTGATAGGAGTGAAAATTTCTTTCTCACCCGAAAGTGAGTTGTATATTTTTAAGGTTTGTGTTTTATATAATGGCATTGTATATTGTTTTGAAGCTAATACCTGCTATCCGTTTCAATCCTCATTATTGCTTCGTTCCTTGCAATATTTCGGGATTTTCACTTCTATCAGGGCTAGGTTTTGTCTATAAATTAAAATTTGGTATCCATTTGAATGTAGTTCAAAAATTCTCTACGGGTTTGTTCCGTTTTAAATTTACCCCCAAATTCCGAGGTAACGGTACTACTTTCTATGTCTTTTATCCCTCTTGAATTAACACATAAATGTTTAGCATCAATTACGCAAGCTACATCTTCAGTTCCCAATGCAATTTGTAATTCTTGAACAATTTGCATGGTCAAACGTTCCTGAACTTGAGGTCTTTTTGCATAATATTCAACAATTCTATTCATTTTTGAAAGTCCTATTACTCTACCATTTGAAATATAGGCAACATGGGCTCTTCCAATAATTGGCAATAGATGGTGTTCGCAAGTTGAATACAAGGTGATGTTTTTTTCAACCAACATTTCCCCGTATTTATAGTTATTTTCAAAGGTGGAGGCTTTCGGTTTTTTATTCGGATTCAAACCACCAAATAGTTCGTTAACAAACATTTTAGCCACACGGTTAGGGGTGCCTTTTAAGCTATCGTCTGTTAAGTCAATTCCTATTGTAGTCAAAATGTTTTCAACATCTTTTTTAATCAAGCTAATTTTTTCTTCATCAGAAATTGAAAAGGCATCTTTTCTAATAGGGTTTTGAGCGCTAGTTGCGATGTGATTTTCTCCAATTTCGTCTTGAAATTCAGCGTTATTTATCATCAATTGTAAGTTATTATTTTTAAAAAATTTAGAGTACAAAGTTAATTAATTAATCTTAAAAAGTAATGAAGACAATTTATTTTGAATTATTTTTTATTTTTAACAGAAATATTTCTTAGAAATATGTATATTTCGTCTCTTAAATTAATTTTCTAATGAATAAAAGAATCCTATTAGCAATACTATTTTTTATATTATACTCTAACTCATATAGTCAAACTTTAGCTCCTGGATGTTCAACTGCTCTCCCATTTTGTGCCGGAACCGCCAGTTCAGGTTTATCATTTCCAAACTCCACTAATGTTGCTAATGCAGGAAATTATTCTTGTTTAGGTTCACAACCCAATCCGGCTTGGTATTACCTACAAATCAGTCAATCAGGAAATTTAAATTTTACTATAAGGCAAACTAATTTTTCAGGTAGTGCAATTGACGTCGATTTCATTGCTTGGGGACCATTTGTAGCCCCTTCATGCGGAATTTCAAATTTAAATGCAAGTACTCAAGTGGGCTGTAGTTATTCTTCAAGTGCTACCGAAAATTTTACTATTAGTAATGCAATTTCAGGTCAATATTATATCATATTAATGACTAATTTTTCTAATCAGCCCGGGTATATTTCTTTAGTTCAAACTGGCGGAATGGGTGCAACTAGTTGTGATATAATTTGTCCTTTAACTATTGCTGGTGGAGAAGTTTCAGATTGCCGTGATAATATATTAACAGCTAATTATTTAAATTCTTCTCAAGTAGGAACTACTTTTACCTGGACCTATCAAAGTAGTCCAACTGCTCCAGTAACTACTATTCCATCAATTTCCGGCCCTAACTTTATAGCTGGACCTCCTAGATCTAATACTAGTACTCGAACCACTTTAGCTTATGGGGTAGGGACTTATTGTGTTACCGCTCGAAGCCCTGGTTGTAGTTCAACTCAAAGTGCTGTTTGTACCAGTATCTTTAATGGAGTTTCAGCTCCAACTGGTCCTCCTTTTCAATCATTATCATCAACATCTACACTGGCAAATATATCAGTTGTTGGTTCTAATATTGTTTGGTATGCAACGGCTGCAAATGCCGCTTCTGGAACAAATCCACTTCCGTTATCCCAATTAGTTTCAAATACGACTTATTATGCAACACAAACGATTAATGGATGCACAAGTACATCAAGTTTAGCAGTAACAATTACTACTTTATCTAATCTAGATATAGAACTTCCCCAGTTTGATTATTATCCTAATCCAGTGACTGATATATTGAATATTACTTCCTCAAAAGAAATCATGCAAGTAACTGTATTTAACATTTTAGGACAAGAGTTAGTATCAAAAAAAATAAACACATCAACTACTCAAATTAATATGTCTAGTTACATTGAGGGCTTTTATTTCGTTCAAATTATTACTAATAATTTTAAGAAATTAATTAGAATAATTAAAAAATAACATATAAATTATTTTCAAAATCAGAGCTTGTATATTAATAATAAAATGTAAAATAGGCTATCTATGATTGATTTTTTTATTTTTAACAGAAAGATTTCTTAAAAATATGTAAATTACGCCTCCTAAATTAATTTTATAATGAATAAAAGACACCTTTTAGCAATACTATTTTCTATAATATTTGCCACATCATACGGTCAAAATTTACCTCCTGGTTGTTCAGGAGCTTTACCATTTTGCGCTGGTTCCTCTAGTACTGGTATATCATTTCCTAATTCAACTAATGTTCCATCTCCGGGGCCTAATTCTTGTTTAGGTTCCCAGCCAAATGCTGCATGGTATTATTTACAAATAAGTCAATCGGGAAATTTAACTTTTACCATTAGACAATTTAACAATGCTGGAAACCCCATAGATGTAGACTTTATTGCTTATGGTCCTTTTGTTACTCCAAGTTGTGGGGCTTCTAATCTAAACTCAACTACACAAGTTCCAGGTGCTGGAGGTTGTAGTTATTCCGCAGCTGCAGTTGAAACTATGATCATTAATAACGCAGTAGTAGGTCAATATTACATGGTAATAATGACCAATTTTGCTAATCAACCTGGTACCATTACATTGGCTCAAACTGGTGGAACAGGTGCAACGAGTTGTGATATTGTTTGTCCTTTAACTATTGCTGGTGGTGGTGTATCGGATTGTCGAGATAATATTTTAACTGCTAATTATTTAAATTCTGCGCAAGTAGGAACTACTTTTACATGGACTCACCAAAGTAGTCCAACTGCTCCAGTAAATTCTATACCATCAACATCTGGTCCTAACTTTGTAGCTGGTCCTCCAAGATCCAATAATAGTACCCGAACTACTTTAGCTTATGGGGTAGGAACGTATTGTGTTACCGCACGAAGTCCTGGCTGTAGCTCTACGCAAACTGCTGTTTGTACTACTATAAATCCCGGAGTACCCGTACCTTTTCATCCGCCAATCACAATTACAGCATGTAATAATTCCACTTTCGATTTAACGCAAAATACAAGTGTATTACTTCAAGGCTTGCCTGGATCTGCATCCAATTATAGAGTTAGATACAATTTAAATGCGACCAATGCTCAAACAAATATATCTCCAATCCCAACATCCCAACAAACAGTTTTTCCAGGTACTCAAGGTCAGATAATTTATGCTACGGTTTGGGATGTATCCGGAACCTATTGTTATGCTGTAGCCCAATTTACTTTGAGTTTTGTTGTTTGTGCCTTTTCTACAACTAATACTGGTCCTATTTGTGCCGGAGGTACCTTTAATTTAAGTGCCACTGACCCTGGTGTAGGTCCTGTAACTTATACCTGGGCGGGACCAAATGGATTTACAGCAACCGGTGCCAATGTTAGTAATGTGCCAACTCCGACTGGCACTCCTCCATTTAGTTATGTATGTACCGCTACCCCTTCCACTGTGGGTGTAGCTCCATTAACATCAACTACAATTGTAACTGTTAATCCAATTCCTGTTGCCACCGCAACCGCTGTTTCTAATTCAATTTGTACCGGTTCCATAACTGATATTACTATAGGAAGTAATGTTTCTGGCACAACATTTAACTGGACCTCAGTTGAAACAAATGCAACTGGATCTTCAAGTGGTACAGGAACAAATATAGCTCAAACCCTAACTACTTCAGGAAATACAGTAGGTACAATTGATTACACCATTACTCTTACCGCTAATGGTTGTAATGGAACACCAATTCATTCTATTATTTCAGTAAAGCCCTTGCCTGTAGCTGTTGCAACACCTACTCCGGCAACTATATGTTCGGGTTCAACCTCAAATATATTATTAACTAGTACGCCGGTAGGCGCCACTTTTGCTTGGACTGCTTTTCAAACAGATGCTTCAGGTGCTTCTGCTGCTAGCGGATCAACAATTGCACAAGTATTATCATCACCAGGAAATTTTGTAGGTTCTGTAGATTATACAATTACTCCCACATTAAACTCTTGTGTTGGATTACCGATTCATTCAATAATGACTATAAATCCTACTCCTGTAGCAGTTGCAACTCCAGCAACAACTACAATATGCTCAGGAACGGCAACAAATATCCCACTGACTAGTTTAGTAACAGGAACAACATTTGCATGGACTGTAGTTCAAAATAATGTTTCAGGGGCAACTGCTGGAAATGGAACTTCTATTGCGGAAACGTTAACAGCTACTACTGCTAATCCAGGTTCTGTAGTTTATACTATAACACCTACAGCCAATGGATGTGTAGGCCTTCCAATTACAGTTACTATAACTGTTACTCCACTGCCTACAGCCGCTATTAGTTATCCAGGAACTCCATTTTGTACCTCTTTAACCTCAGGTCAAGCAGTTACTTTAACAGGTACTGCAGCTTATACGGGGGGGGTATTTAGTTCAACAACAGGTTTAACTATTGATGCGACTACAGGAGCAATCACGCCAAGTACTAGTACCTCAGGAAATTATGTAGTAACGTATACTATAGCAGCAAATGCAGGATGTTCAGTTGTAACTGCGACTACAAACATTGTAATTACCAAAGTTCCTACCGCTACAATTAGTTATCCTGGTTCTCCATTTTGTTCTACATTAACTACTGGTCAAGCGGTAACAATAACAGGTACTGATGCCTACACTGGTGGAACCTATAGTTCAACTGCAGGTTTGACAATTGATGCCACTTCAGGGGCAATTACTCCGAGTACGAGTACTGCAGGAAATTATGTAGTTACCTATACAATTCCTGCTAGTGCAGGTTGCTCATCTGTAACTTCAACAGCATCTGTAGTAGTTAACCTTTCTGCAACAGCTTCAATTTTATATGCTGGTACTCCATATTGCTCTGGTACAACAAGTGCAAATGTTACGTTAACAGGAACTGCTGGAGGAACTTATAGTGCTACAACAGGTTTAATAATAAATCCAACTACAGGTGCTGTAGATTTGTCAAGTCCAGCTGGTTCCTACACAGTAACTTATACTATAGCGGCCACAGGTGGATGTGCTGCAATTGTGGTTACTACTCCAATTACAATTAATTTATCCTCGGTGCCTGTTACCGGTTTCTCCTATACAACACCTGTTTGTAAAAATGGATCTAATCCAGTTGTAATTCCTGTAACAGGTTTTACTGCAGGAGGTTCTTATTCTTCAACACCTGGTTTATCAATAAATAACTCCACTGGAGTAATTGATCTAGCTTTAAGCACTCCTGGAAGTTATACAATAACTTATACAGTACCTGCTACTACTTGTGGTCCTCTTGGAACAAGTACAACTAGTATTGTTATTACTGCACTTCCAACGGCCGCAATCACTTATGCAGGAACCCCATTTTGTACTACATTAACTACTGGGCAAGCGGTTAATTTAACAGGAACATCAGCCTATACTGGAGGAAGCTACAGTTCCACGACTGGTCTAACAATTAATTCAACGACAGGTGAGATTATTCCAAGTACCAGCACCCCAGGAAATTATGTGGTGACTTATACCGCACCCGCTAGTGCAGGTTGTGCTTCGGTTCCAGTTACTACCAATGTTGTAATAACTGCTTTACCAACCGCTACACTCACATATGCAGGAACCCCTTTCTGTACTACCTTAACTACAGGTCAATCGGTAACTTTAACCGGTACTGGAGGATATACAGGTGGAACTTATAGTGGAACTGCAGGATTAACT
>CALPNL020000082.1 GCA_943324925.2 Chitinophaga pinensis
ATTGTTCTAAAACCAAGTTGTTGTATTTTTCGTTGGTTAGAATTAGAATATTTTCAACAGGTATAAGCTTCGATAATCTACTAAATGTTTTTTGAATTAGAGTATCGCCAGACCCAAGCATATCGTGAAACTGTTTTGGAAATTCAGTTGTACTCACTGGCCAAAATCTTGACCCAACTCCACCAGCCATTAGTATGGCATAATAATTTTTATTCATTTTTTAACTATTTAAAAGCTCTACTTCGGCATTTGGATTAAATAAATAAATTCTCCCTGAATTTATTTCTACACATTCAAATCTTTTCACTCTTTGGGCTATTTTCTTAAATATCTTACCATTTGAAATTCTAAAAACGCTTCCGTAAGGGATTTCAAAGATATAATTTTTATCGTTTTGTTCGTCAAATTGTTTTAATGCCAACGATAGTGTTGCGTCCGTATCGCTACTCGCTGTAGGATTTTTAAAATGCCGAGCTAATAAAGGCAATAAATGGGAAGGGAAGATTTCAGGTCGAATAAAAGGAACCATCAAAATTTGAAAGCTATATTTCCATTCTTCACCATGAGGTTTGATATTTCTGCCAAATTTTTCAAAGGCGACTAAATGAGAAATTTCATGAATTAATGTAATAAGAAATTTGTATTTATTCAAATTGGCATTTACGGTAATCTCATGTTTTCCATTTATACCTTTTCTATAATCGCCATGTCTAGTCACCCTTTCGTTAACAATTTTAAGATGAACTTGATTGGCTACGATTAACTCAAACACTGGTTTTACAGCGTGTTCAGGAATATATTTTGATAGTGTTTCGTTCAAGAAATTAGCTTATTATGGATTTGATGTAGTTACTTGTAGTACTTTTCCGTTGTAATATTTATTTCCTGTCAAAGTAAAATCATATAGGTAATTGGCCATTTCTGATGCCGATATATTGGCTTGGTAACCCGGGAAAGCTTCGGCTAACATCTCTGTTTGCACGGCTCCTAATGCCAAAACGTTAAAGGAAATGCCTCTTTCTTTGTATTCTTCTGCGAGTAATTCCGAAAGGGTAATAACTGCACCTTTACTAGAACTATAGGCCGATAATCCTGAAAATTTTAAGCTTCCTTGAATCCCACCCATGCTGCTTATGGTAACTACATGGCTTCCTTTGATAAGAAAAGGGAGACAAACACGAGTTAAATTAGCAACTCCAAAAACATTTACTTTGTATATATTTTCAAATTCTTCGGATGAAGTTTCTTCGAATGGTTTCAATAATAAAGCACCTGCATTGTGAACAATAGCATCTACATTTTTCATTGAAGAAGTTAAAAATTGTTCAACTTGCGTCAAATCTTGTTCCTTCGACAAATCTACAGAGAGACAAGTAACGTTACTATTTTCAATTAATATTTGTGGTGTTTTTCTAGAAAGTGCTAAAACATGATGACCAGCATTTGCAAATTGCAAAGCCAATTCTAATCCAATCCCTCTAGAAGTACCAGTAACTATTATGTTTTTCATGATGCTAAATTAAATAAAATTTGATAAATATTTGAAGGTTTTTGAATTTAGAATTTTATTTTTTAAATAATTAAAATTATCTAAATCCTTTGCTTTTTTCAAAGTAATTCTAATCATAATTTCTTATTTTTGAAAGGTTGAAATTTATTATTGAATTCTCGCTAAATGAAACGATTATTATTTCTTTATTTATTCTTTATATCAATGTTTGCCAATTCTCAAACAGATTATGATAAAGCGGAGAAGTTGTTTCTTTCAAAGAATTATGAACAATCAAAAGTGTTGTTTGAAAATTACTTAAATAACAATCCGAACAATCTTAAAACACTTGAATATTTAGGAGATATTGAAGGACAATTTAAATCTTGGGACAAAGCAATTTATTATTACAAAAAGCTTAAGTTAATTAAACCTACAGAGGCAAATTATTATTATAAATATGGAGGCGTTTTGGGAATGAAAGCTAAAAGCAGTAATAAGTTTAAGGCATTAGGAATGATTTCGGAGGTTAAAATATCGTTCGAGAAGGCAATTTCGTTAAACCCTAAACATATTGAAGCTAGAGTAGCTTTAGTAGAATTGTATTTGCAATTACCCGGAATTGTTGGAGGTAGTGAAAAAAAGGCGCTGCTTTACGCAAATGAAATAGCCCAAATATCGGCAGTTGATGGTTATCTTTCTAAAGGTCATATTGCAGAATATTTTGGAAGATATAAAGAAGCTGAAGTGCAATATAAGAAGGCAGTTGAAATTAGTAAGTCTAATAATTCCTATCAAATTTTGGCTAATTTGTATAAAAATAAAATGGGACAGCCTGAAAAAGCAAAGTCAATTTTAGAAGAAATAAAAAATTAAATATTCATAAATAAGTTAAATAATGCGTACTCATTTTATAGCAATTGGAGGAAGCGCGATGCACAATTTAGCATTGGCATTGCATAACAAAGGATATCAAGTTACAGGAAGTGACGATGCTATTTTTGAACCCTCAAAATCTAGATTAGAAAAAAAAGGAATTCTACCTGAACAGTTAGGCTGGTTTCCTGAAAAAATTACTTCCGAAATTGATTCTGTAATTCTTGGTATGCATGCCAAAGCAGATAATCCTGAGCTACTTAAAGCACAAGAATTAGGATTAAAAATATATTCTTATCCTGAATTTTTATACGAACAATCAAAGAATAAAACTCGAGTAGTAATCGGGGGTTCCCATGGTAAAACAACCATTACTTCGATGATTTTACACGTGATGCATTTTCATAACATCCAAGTAGATTACATGGTTGGCGCACAATTAGAAGGATTTGACACGATGGTTCATTTAACTGAAGAGAATGATTTTATTGTTCTAGAAGGAGATGAATATTTGTCTTCGCCAATGGATAGACGTCCAAAATTTCATTTGTATCAACCTAATATTGCCTTGATTTCTGGTATTGCTTGGGATCATATAAATGTTTTTCCAACCTATGAAAATTATGTGGAGCAGTTTGAAATTTTCATTAAAATGATTACCAATGGTGGAATTTTGGTCTACAATGAAGACGATTCAGAAGTAAAAAGAGTGGCGGAAGCAGCCTCAAATCCAATTCGTAAATTACCCTATTCAACACCGGAATATTCCGTAAAAGACGGAGTGACATTATTAGAAACTCCAGAAGGCGCCATGCCTATTGAAGTTTTTGGAGCTCATAATCTAAATAATTTGGCTGGTGCAAAATGGATTTGCCAAAACATGGGTGTTGATGAAGCTGATTTTTATGAAGCAATAGCAAGTTTTAAAGGTGCTTCAAAACGATTAGAAAAAATTGCAGAAAGCAAAACGAAAGTGGCCTATAAAGATTTTGCCCATTCGCCAAGTAAAGTAGCAGCAACTACAAAAGCTGTAAAAGAACAGTATCCAAATCGTACTTTAGTAGCGTGTTTGGAATTGCATACTTACAGTAGTTTGAATGCTGAATTTTTAAAAGAATATCAAGGTGCATTGGAATTTGCTGATGTTGCAGTAGTATTTTATTCACCAGATGCAGTTAAAATTAAACAGTTGGAAGAAGTTACTTATGATCAAATTGCCAAAGCGTTTAAACGCGAAGATTTAATTATATATACTAATCCAGCTGCTTTTAAAGACTATTTATTCAATATTAATTTTGAAAATTCAGCGCTTTTATTAATGAGTTCTGGAAATTACGGAGGATTGAACTTTGACGATGTTAAAGCTTTAATTGAGTAATTAACAAAGAATTATTTTCACTTTTATTAAACGCCTTTTAACTTATTATTCAATGGAAAATAATTCATTCCCAATTACAAATTGGTCGGAAGACGACCGCCCGAGAGAAAAATTAATGCTAAAAGGCAAAGCGGCATTAAGCGATGCCGAATTAATAGCAATATTAATAGGTTCAGGAAGTCGGAAGGAAAGTGCTGTTGAATTAAGCCGTAGGATATTGTCAAGTTTAGATAATAATTTGAATGCTTTAGGAAAATTACCATTATCACAATTGGTAACTTTCAATGGAATAGGCCAAGCAAAGGCAATTTCTATAATTGCAGCAATGGAATTGGGCCGACGAAGAAGGGTAGAAGAGGCGCTAGAATTGAAGAAGATAACTTCAAGCAAGATGATTTTTGAAATTATGCAGCCCCTAATTGGAGAATTGCCTCACGAAGAATTTTGGATAATTTACGTCAATAATTCTAATGCTATTGTTTCTAAATCGCAATTGAGTAAAGGGGGAATTACTGCAACTTTGGTCGATGTTCGATTGATTTTCAAGAATGCATTAGAAATTGGTGCCACCGGAATTGTTCTTTGTCATAACCATCCATCAGGTACTTTGAAAGCTAGTGATGCAGATATTAAGATTACAAAGAAGATAAAATTAGCAGCTGAAAGTTTGGACATTACCATTTTAGACCATCTAATAATTACCGAACACGGATATTTGAGTTTTACAGATGAAGGTATTTTATAAGTATAGTTGCAAATAGAAATTAATTATGAAAATAGACCATGTATTTTTTGATTTAGATCACACGCTCTGGGATTTTGAAAAAAATTCAGCCTTGGCTATTGAGACAATTTTCAATAAACATTCCATTAATGTCGATTTGTCCCTTTTTCTATTTCATTATGTTCCAATTAATATTAAATATTGGGAGCTATATCGAGTGGATAAAATCAGCCAATTCGATTTGCGGCTTGGAAGATTAAAAGACACATTCCAGCTATTAAATTACGAAATTGATGACGAGAAAATAATATTTTTATCGGAAGAATACATTGAATATTTACCAAAATTCAATCATCTTTTTGACGGGGCAATTGAAATTTTAGATTATTTAAAGCCAAAATACAATTTGCATATTATTACCAATGGATTTCAAGAAATTCAAGGAAACAAATTGAAAAATTCGAATATTCTACATTATTTTGATACGATCACTAATTCGGAGATGGCTGGAGTAAAAAAACCAAATCCATTGATTTTTGAATATGCTATTACAGAAGCAAATGCCAATAAATCCAACAGTATTATGATTGGAGATTGTATCGATGCAGATGTAAATGGAGCATTAAATTTTGGTATGGATGCCATTTTATTCAACATGGATACTTCAAAATCATATGATACTATTAAACAAGTTTCACATTTATTAGAATTAAAAAAACACCTTTAAATTATGAAAAAAGTACTATTTCTAATCCTATTTTTGACCACAAGCCTTGGTTTTTCTCAATCTTTAAACGATTATAAGTATGCCATTGTACCTTCTAAATTTGAATTTCTTAAAGAAAAAGACCAGTTTCGTTTAAACACCCTCACAAAATTGCTAATGGAAAAGTATGGTTTTGTAACCTATTTTGATTCCGATGTTTTACCAAGTGAAGTTGCAGAAAACAACTGCAATAAAGTCTATGTTGATGTTAAGAGCAATGGAAATTTATTTGTAACTAAATTGACAGTGGTTTTAAAAGATTGTAAAAATGTAGTTTTATTTAGTTCTTCCGAGGGAAAAAGCAGAGAAAAAGAATTACAAGTAGCCTACAATCAGTCTATGCGAGAGGCCTTCTCTTCATTTGATAATTTGGAATATAAGTATAACGGAATGCAAAACGTAAAAAAGGAAGAAGTTTCTAATTACAAAATGATTACAAAGGACTCAACATTGAAACTACAAGAAAATGGGATTATTATTGTTGAAAATGATTTAGAATTTCAAAATTTATTAGTTGCTGAGATAATTAAGTTAGGTTATTTATTAATAGATCCAGCAACTTCAGCTATAGTATTGAAATTATATAAAACATCAAATGAGAACGTGTTTATTGCAAATTCAAATTCTATAAATGGAGTAGTTATTAAAAAAGGTCAAGAAATATTTTTCGAATATTATGAGAATAAGCAATTGATTTCTAGGAAATTAAATGTAAATTTTTAGATTGTTTAATATAAAAAAATATTAATAACCGTACTTATCTTTCCAACGGTTTTTTAAGAATTCACGCGTGCCATTTTCTCTAGCATTTTCGCCTGGATTATAAATTTTGGTTTCTGAAATGGCTTCAGGTAAAAACTCTTGTTCTGCAAAATTATTAGCGTAATCGTGGGAATATTTATAGTCTTCGCCATAACCCAATTCCTTCATTAATTTCGTCGGGGCATTTCGCAAATGAATTGGAACTGGCAAATCTCCAGTTTGTTTTACTATTTGCTGCGCCTCATTTATAGCCATATAACTTGCGTTACTTTTTGGAGAGGTAGCTAAATAAATAGCGCATTGGCTTAATAAAATTCTACTTTCTGGATAGCCAATAGTGGATACAGCTTGAAAAGTATTGTTGGCCATAATGAACGCCGTAGGATTTGCATTTCCAATATCCTCACTTGATAATATCAACATTCTGCGAGCAATAAATTTAACGTCTTCACCGCCTTCAATCATTCTTGCTAGCCAATATACTGCACCATTAGGGTCGCTTCCTCGAATGGATTTAATAAAAGCCGAAACAATATCATAATGTTGTTCGCCAGTTTTGTCATATAAAACCGTGTTTTGCTGAACTAATTGAAGTACTTTTTCATTGGTAATGATAATTTCTTCCTCATTGGAAGCGTTTACAACCAGTTCAAATATATTTAAAAGCTTTCGACCATCGCCGCCTGAAAGCCTAATTATTGCTTCCGTTTCCTGCAAAACAATATTCTTTAATTTCAAAAAGCGGTCTTCATTAATTGCTCGATTCAATAAACTTTCCAAATCTGATTTTGAGAAGGCATTCAAAATATAAACTTGGCTTCTTGATAATAAAGCCGGAATCACTTCGAAACTTGGATTTTCCGTAGTGGCTCCAATCAAAGTAATCCAGCCTTTTTCAACGGCAGCTAATAGGGAATCTTGTTGTGATTTGCTGAATCTATGAATCTCATCAATAAATAAAATAGGGTTTTTTGTTGTGAACAACCCTCCACTCTGTTTTGCTTTATCGATCACTTCTCGAATCGCTGCCACCCCAGAATTGATCGCGCTTAATTCATAAAATGGCCTTTTAGATTCTTGAGCAATTATTTGTGCCAGAGTAGTTTTCCCTGTACCTGGAGGTCCCCACAAAATCAAAGAAGGAATAATTCCTTTTTCGATTTGCTGTGTTAGCGAACCATTTGGCCCCACCAAGTGCAATTGACTTATATAGTCGGATAATTTTTGTGGACGAATTCGCTCTGCTAATGGTGCTTCCATGTTAATTTTAAAAATGCTTTAATTTGGGAATGAGATAATTTGGAGATTTGAAAATTGAATTTTTTTGAATACAAAACAAGATATTCTGATGAACGTTTTACAAATATAATTATATTAAATCATTTTTGGTTATGCTTCCAAATTTTCAAATTGCTACTTCAAATTTTATGACAAAATAGCACTTTATTTTTTTGGTTTTATTTTTGATTAGTTTGAAAAGAATTTCAACAAAATAACCTTATGAGCGAAAGCCATTTTAAATTCACACCCTCTGTTATACAAATTCCATTTTTATTGGTTTTAGCATTGTGGATTCTATTTTGGGTTGACATTCGTTTTCATTTTAATTTTAATCAATTCGGAATTTATCCCAGAACTTTCTCAGGATTAATAGGTATTGTTTGCGCCCCTTTCCTTCATGGAAATATAGAACACCTTTATAATAATTCCATTCCGTTGCTACTATTATTGTCGGCTTTGCGGTATTTCTATCGGGATATATTTTTTAAAATTTTAGTGAATGGCATTCTATTTTCGGGTTTAATAACTTGGGTAATCGGCCGAGAATCCATACATATCGGTGCTAGTTCCTTAATTTACGTTTTAGCAAGTTTTATTTTCTTTAAGGGAATTAGGTCTAAGTATTATCGTTTAGTAGCGCTTTCACTTCTTGTAGTTTTAGTTTATGGAAGTATGGTTTGGTATATTTTTCCAAATATAAAAGAGGGGATTTCTTGGGAAGGACATCTTGCGGGACTAATTACAGGCTTCGTTTTTGCTTTAATTTATAAAACACCTGAATATAAAAAACATATTAAATTTGATTGGGAACACCCTGATTACAACCCGGCTGAAGATAAATTTATGCAGCGATTTGATGATAATGGCAATTTTGTAAATCTTCCTGTTATTGAAGAAGATTCTGAAAACCATTCCTATTATAATTCTAGTCATTCGGTAAACTACGAATTCAAAGAAAAAAAAATGGATTAAATCCTTCGCCTTAATCCATTAATTAAATTATATTTAATTATTGTCTTTGTCGTACCGCTTCATATAAAAAAGCACCGCAAGCTACCGATACATTCAAGGAACCTATTGTTCCGAACATAGGTAATTTTGCTTTTTCATCTATAATTTTTAATACTGA